>CAYJHV010000009.1:0-2418 GCA_964369825.1 uncultured Desulfovibrionaceae bacterium
GGTTTGTTTTTTTTAAATCAAATAAAAAACCATTTTTTCCATTCTTTATGTATTCATTCATGGTGGGTGAATTTTGTGCAATGACAACCATCCCCTTAGCCATGGCCTCTAAAAAACTCATTCCGATTCCTTCAGAACTTCTTGGTGCTACATAAAAAGTTTTTGTTTCAATAAAATTATCTAGTACCTCCTTTGTATCAAACCATTCTGAGTATGTAATTGAAAAATTTCTTTCTTGCTCTTGTGTTGGCTGAGTGAAGATATGGTGCGGATCCATATTTTTATGAATATGTATATTAACAGAAGAATTTTTAAAAATATGACATAAAGTATCAATATTAATCTCCTGAATTCTTTGCCAAAAGAAAACGTCATCAGTAATTGATTTGATCTTGTTTTGTGGTTTTGGAAAAAATTGTATATAAAAACTATTGAAACCAAAACGCACTAACTTTTCATGTAAAGTTAATGAAAAATTAATAATTTTCAAATTCTTATAGGCTAACCATGAAAAATATGATACACTATAAGATGAATCATACATGGGAAAAAAAACAATATTAGGGTGTGTAATTTTCTTAAAATTTCTAGGCGAAGGTATTATTTGAAAAAAAACTATTACTTCATAATCTAAGGATATTTTACTAATATCAGGATCTTTATTTTTCAACCAATTATCATCATAAAAAACATCGACTAAATACCTTTCTCTGAGAATATCAATAAGAAAATTAGACGATTGAGTTTTTTTATGATATGAATGATCTATAAAAAGCAGATTTTTCATCAGGATACACAAATAACTTTAACTAGTTAATATTTTTATAATTTATAATTTTCAAAAAATCTCAATTCAGCATCTCGTGTTTTATTAAAAAAAGTTTGATTTTCGTCATGAAAAAGCAGTATGTCAGCGTAAGAAATCAACTTGTTTTTAAAAAAATAATTCTTTAATTCATAAATGAATTCTAAGTCATTAAGTCTGAAAGAAAACATATATACCCCAAAGTTTTCATATACAATCCCCCGAGTATAACCCATTTCAAATAATTCATTAAAAATATCAATACCATTGTCATTATGTTCTGCTAATAATTGAGGGTCATACTCCATAAATATAATTGGCTTGCTACCTGAAATATATTTTTTTGCACCTCGTATAATAATACTATCATAACCATCTGTATCTATTTTTAAAAAACAAGATTTTTTAAAATTTTCATATTGCTCTAATAATGTATCAAGCGATATTATAGAAATTTTTTTAGAAGAAGTTTGTAAACGAGCACTCCCCATATCTTGAGTCAATTTAAGACCTATATTTTCATCTTTTTCACCTAAAAATTGCTTAGTAATTGTAATATTAGTATATAAACTTGAATTAACTTCTAAGTACGAAAAATACTCATCATCACCTTCTACTGCTAATATGGGAATGTCATGATACTGACGAACCAAGGCAACTGTATCACCAATATTTGCCCCCACATCAATCATCGAAATATTTTTTATGTTTTCGCTGTTAAAATTTTTTAGATAAGTTATAATACGAGGAATAATTCTGTCATAGAAAGGGAATTCTGACATATAATAGAAACCTCGAAAACTTTTTGGCATTTTTATATTCGGTAAAGATTTGTCATGCAACAAGTGACAATTTAATCTACTTACAAGCTTTCGCATTATTTTTTTTATAAACATAATAAATTAACTTTTATGTATAGAATTAATTAAAATTTTTCTTAAGTGGCGTTTATACTTAGCAAGTGAATAAATTTCTCGAGTCTCAGCTATTATTAAAGCTGCAAGCTTTAATAATTTATCTGCATCAAGTTCTAAAAAATTACTAATATACTCTTCAACCGTAACTTGTGAAATATCATCAAACATAAAACCATAATGCCCAACATTCAATCCGGAATTTTTTGATATAATCGGAATAAGACCACCATTGGACATAACATTAAGAACAGCAGCGGCACCACCTTCAGATAAAGAGGGTGATATTATTGCGGCATGTGTATCCATAATATATCTAAATTTTTCTGATTCCAAATGTACAAATTTTTCATAAATAATATTTGGATATTGCCCTAAAAAAACGTCTTCATAATAAGTATAAAATTCATGTTCGCTTTCATGAAAGCCGCAGATAGTTAGCGATAAATCAGGTCTTGATTTAAAAATATCAATGACAATATCTAATCCTTTATGTAAAGCACCGGCAGAACCAAACCAAAGAAAATTTTTTTTTGCTTCAGTCCAATTTTTTTTTCTCAAATCTATATCATATACATCATAATAAAAACAATCTAGACTACAGACTCGTTGCATATTCTCGTCAGTTTTATAAGTATTTGCAACAAAATCATTGCCAAGCGCAATAATTTTATCAGAAAACTGCAACGTACTATAATT
>CAYJHV010000009.1:2428-15682 GCA_964369825.1 uncultured Desulfovibrionaceae bacterium
GTAAACCTTGTAGAGCTAAAAGCAAAAACATTCGTTTTTGCATAAAAATCGCATACCTTTTTTATCGAAACCTCATTTAAAAAATCTGGACAACACCCACAACCATAAAAAATTGAAATGATATGAGGATGGGCCAACGATAAAGTAAAGCTTCCTCCAATTCCATAGACAATTTTGTATTTTACTAATGATCGAGATTTGATTGTATCAGTATATTCTATAACATCAACTTGATAACCTAGTTCGTCAAATATTTTTGCCGCAGTATAGCACTCCATAAGATTAGTATGTATAGGTTCAATTTTTCCAATGAAAGGTTTTTTAATGTAGGAAATAAGAGCCCTCTTGTCGTAATCACTCTTAAAAACATTATACAAAATATTCTCTTTAGAATTTTGCTGTAACAAAGAAATTAAAAAACCTTGTATTTGAGGGTTAACTAAGTAAAAAAGTTTAGCAACTTTCTTTACAAGTTTTATAATTAATTTTCTAATCATATAATTTATTTATTACTTTCTTGTTCAATTTTCAGAATTTATTTGTGTTAAATAATCCTTGTAGTCATTTAAAGTATATTGTTGCGAACTGTTGCACAAAACTACACCCTCTCGCAACCAATACACGTTATCACATCCTTCCACCGTACTCAAGCGATGCGCCACAATAACAATGGTCAAGTCTTTACGCAAGCTTAAAATTGTTTGTTGAATTTCAGCTTCGGTGGCGCCGTCAAGGGCGGAGGTGGCTTCATCAAAAAGAAGAATATCCGGCTGAGTGTACAAGGCTCTGGCAATGGCAACACGCTGCACTTGGCCGCCGGAAAGGCGAACGCCTCGGTCACCGAGCATGGTATGAATGCCCTTCGGTAAGTCTTTTAAAAAATTCATGGCAGCAAGTTTACAACAATTTTCAACACGTTCTTCGTCAATTTCTTTGCCCCAATCGCTGAAAGCCACATTTTGTGCCAAGGTGGCGTCCATAATATAGGGACTTTGCGGCACATAGCCAATATTGAGGTAACCCGGTGCTGATTTTACTTTTACACCGTCCACCAGCAAATCACCTGCGGTGGGTGGCAATAAACCGGTTAACACTCCGATGAGCGTACTTTTTCCGGCACCTGAAAGCCCTACAAGTCCCACCATATTGCCTTTACTGATATTAATATTTATATTATTCAGAGCTTTTTTCTCTGCATGAGGGTATGTAAAACTGATGTTTTTTAATTCTAATGCTTGCTCTAAAACATGCGTTTTACTATGTAAAGTTTCTTGTTCAATGCAAAAATAATTGCCTATAAGCTGTGCAACGTAGGGAAAGTGCATTTTTACAGTTAAGATTGCCTGAAATAATTTATTCATGGCAGGAAGCATACGCCAAGACATGCCTGCCATAAGCGTTAAAGTTCCGGTAATCAGAGCAATACTTTTGCCTTGCCATTGCAAGATTATCACCGTGAAAAATAAAAGCACAAAACCGGCAGCTTCTAAAATCCACAAGGGGAAATGCGGATATGTATTTTGCAAAGCATAACTATTCGGAAAGTCAGAAACTTTATCGTCGAATTGCTTTAGGAAAGTGTGCCTTTGATTATAAATATGTACCTCACGAATGCCTTGCAGTGCAAAATGCGAAGTTTTTTCGGCTTGAACTTGCATTTGAGCCAAGTCTTCGCCAAGCATACGTATCTTTTTCTGGGTTAAACGATAGGTCAAAAAACCAAGAGCACCGCATACACCAAAGAGCAAAAGTGATATTAAGGGAGAAATAATAAAGGCTGTGAGTAAAAGGCAAAATAAAATGGCTCCTTGGCTTACGGCAGTAAGCAAAGCAAGTATAAAGTACCCAAGCTGAATACGCCAAGTAAGATGTGTTTGCAGCTCCGCAGTATTTTGCAATGAATGCCAAAGATAGGGTGCATACAGATATTTTTTGAAGATGTGCGTCACTACGTCCCAAGCATAGGATTGAGAAACCTTATGCTGTTGATAGGTCATGAAAGCCGTCATAATATTCTTACAAATGGTAGCCAAAGCCGCCAAGAACAAAGTAAGCGTAAGCATACCCACCACAGGAGAAATTCCTTCGGGAAATGGTATGATCAGCAAGATATTTTTTATAATAGGAAATGTATTTAAGCTATCGGGCGAAGCCATGGCAACACCTAAAAGAGAAATCATGCCTGCCAGACCAAGTTCAAAGAAAATAACTAAAATCATCCCTAAAACAAGCCAAAATATTTGTTTTTGGTGTTTTGGGGGTAATATTTTGTAGGTAGTTTTAAGTATTTCAAGAGTTGTCATATTACGTGCCTTATTTCTTCAACTATACCAAAAGATATGCATTGTCAAATTACACGTTATTATTTTACATTAAATAATTTAAGATTCCTCACAAGAATAGAATTCTTTTTAATTTTAGGTATTAAAACACAGATGCACGGCAGCAAAAAAGGCTTTTAAGTTTTGCTCGTAAATTAACTTGACTTATTAGGGAGTTATAACTTAGATTTTTTTGCTTTTATTTAGTCTTAACTCTTTTGAGGAATTACGATGAATTGGTTAACCCACTCTGCTGTCAGTCTTAAAGTAAAGCTTCCGCTATCCATTGTCATAATAGTTGTTATAACTTTTACGATTTCTACAATTTTTACTTTTTATAACTTCACGTCTGTGGTGACAACGGTTAAAGAAAGTCACTTGGAAGGAGTTGCGAAAAATATTGGTGAAAATATTTCCACACAAATCAGCCAAGCAGGTCGTGATATGGTCATGATCGCATCTTTGCCCAACGTACTTCAATCAATACAGTTGTCGCCTGCAAAAGAAAATTCTCTCCACAAAGGAAATATTCGGTCTGCGCTTAATGTTCTTTTTGACAGAATTTTGCTTGCTTACGGCTATTATAATGCATTTTATTTGGTCAATGATTTTGGTGAATATATTTTAGGCACAAAACCAACGGCAAAGGACTTGACCAAGGGTGAGGACAGCGTTCCCTTTAGAGAAGCCATGCGCAAAAGCGGTTTTCATATTGGACCTACATTATATAATAAAAATGCAGACAAAGTTCTCGTTCCCATGTTTCTTGAAGTTGTATACAATGGTTACGGCGGAGCACTGGTCAGCTCTTTACAAATTTCTAAAATAGCCAATTCAGCTTTACAAAATGTATCACATGACGAAATATCCGTACATATTTTCGGTTTAAACGACGATGGCGTAACAAATATTTATCAAGAAAGCGACGAAGATCTTAATATCAGTAGTTTTATGAATGATTTGAAAAAATCGCCCTCGGGTGTTCTGCACGTGCGTCTTAAAAAAGAAGATGTGCTCCTCGGTTTTTATCACGTTCCACAAACTGATATTTATATTGCCACCTTAGGTAAATCTTCTTTTATGTCTGCACCAAGTACCAATTTACGTAATACCACCCTTTTCATCAATTGTGCGGCAGTTTTAATTGTGATGCTCTTTTTAATGTTTATTACCATGCCAATTATGCAAGAAATTGCTCATTTAAGTGAATTTGCAACCTCTGTTGCCATGGAAAAAAATGATACAAGTATCAGTACAGAGCGTCAGGATGAACTAGGTAACCTTGCAGTTAATTTGGAAAAAATGGTTGTAAAACTCAAAGATATGGTTGAACGATCCGAAGCTGCCACCAAGGCAAAAAGTGAATTTTTAGCTTGCATGAGTCATGAAATTCGCACGCCCATGAACGGTATACTTGGAATGACGCATCTTGCTTTGCTGGCAAATCCTGATAAAAAACAAAGGGATTTTCTACAGCGCATTGATATTTCTGCTAAAACTTTGCTGGGCGTTATTAATGATATTTTGGATTTTTCAAAAATTGAAGCGGAAAAATTGGATATTAACAACACAACATTTCGTATTTCCGGTATATTGGCATCAATGCGTGACATGTTACAAGAAAGAAGTGATGCCAAGGGCTTGCAACTTGATTTTACGGTAGATGAAGCGGTACCTGACATTATTTTCAGTGATCCTCTACGTTTTTCACAAGTTTGTATCAATTTATGCTCCAATGCCATAAAATTTACCGCTGCAGGTCAGGTGAGTTTACATGTCAGCCTTATGGAAAAACAAGGCAAAGATCTTACTTTACGTGTGGATGTGAAAGATACAGGCATTGGTATTGCTAAAAAAGACCAAGCAAAAATATTCGATTCGTTTGCCCAAGCCGACGGCAGTACTACCCGTACCTATGGCGGTACAGGGCTTGGGCTTTCCATCAGCAAAAGCCTTGTGCAACTGCTTGGTGGAATAATTTGGCTTGAAAGTGTTCCCAACGAAGGAAGCACATTTTCTTTCACCATACGAGTAGAAGAAGGTTTTGCGGACGATCTCGAAGAAGAAAAACAAGCGCAAGACACATTGCAAAAACTTCCGGCATTAAAGATTTTGCTTGTGGAAGATAATGAAATTAATCAAGAAATTGCTTTGGAAATGCTTAAAAGTTTGGGTGCGCAGGTGACACTTGCAAGCAATGGTGCAGAAGGAGTTAAAGCCTTTGAAAATGGTACCTTTGATCTTGTCTTCATGGATATTCAAATGCCTGTGATGGATGGTCTTACGGCAACCCACAACATAAGAAACGGCGCATCTTGTTACGCAAAAAGTGTACCTATAGTTGCTATGACAGCTCATGCCATGACAGGTGATAAAGAAAAAAGCCTTGAAGCCGGAATGAATGATCACATAACAAAACCCATAGATATTAAAGAACTATATCGCGTTCTACATACTTGGGGATTGCAAGCGTACACTAAACAGAACCTCGTGGGCTGATACTTTGCTTAAAAAGTATCGCCTCAAGCTTACTATTATAACTACCGGAGTTTATATGTTTTCCTATAGAACTTTAGTTTTATTCCTGACACTTTCCTTGGTATGTTCATGGCAATCCGTAACTCATGCTAAAGATAACTCTCAGAGAAAGCCAAATATTGGCGTTTTTATTTTCAAATTAGACGATATTTATATTAATTCGGTAACAAAATTCATTGACGACACATTAAAAAATAAAGCCACTGTAACTGTTTTTGACGCCAATAACAATCAGACAACGCAAAGCGATCAATTAACAACATATCTTGATCAAAACCCCGATGCCGTTGCCATAAACCTTGTGGATGTAAAAGCAGGTCAACAAATCCTTAATATGGTAAGGAAAAAAAATATCCCGGTGATTTTTTTCAATAAAGAACCTGATTTGAAAATACTGGAAAACTACGAAAAAGCACGCTACGTGGGAACCAAAGCCTTTGAAGCCGGAGTTATGCAAGGTGAGATTATAGCCGATTTGTGGAAAGAAAATCCACATTTTGATCGTAATAAAGATGGTATTATCCACTTTATTATGCTGCAAGGAGGACTGGACAATCCCGAAGCCTTATTACGTAGTCGAGTAAGTATACAAAGAGCACGTGCTCTAGGCATTAAATTACAACAGCTTGGCGATACTCTTATTTGTGATTGGGACGCCACTTGCGCTTATAACGCCACTCAATTGGCTCTTGCTCTTTATGGCAGTCAATTGGATTTTATAGTTTCCAACAATGACGACATGGCCATCGGTGCCATCAAGGCACTGCAAGAAACAGGCTTTAATATCAAAGGAGAAACGTATATTCCCGTTGTGGGCGTTGATGCCATTGAAAAAGCAAAAAATGCCATAATCGAAGGCAGTATGCACGGGACAGTCTTGCAAGATGGCAATGCCATGGGAAATGCCATTGGTACCATGCTTTTAAATGCCGTGGAAAATAAACCTTTTTTGCAAGGCTTACCTTATACTTTTGAAGATCGTGGTCTTAGCGTACGTATTCCGTATAAAGTATACCAAAAATAAAGGAGTATCATGCTGCATTTTTTATACAAAACTATACATAGTATCAGCCCCATTGACAACGCATTAAGCAATAAGGCTCAAAAACATCTTGATAATCTTACTAAGCCACAAGGCAGTTTAGGCTATTTAGAAGATGTGGCAAAAAAAATTTACTGTATACAAGGTGCTCCCGAAAAAATTTACATAAACAGGGCGCATATTTTTACTGTGGCAGCCGATCACGGTATTGCCTTAGAAAATGTTTCTGCCTATCCCCAAGAAGTGACGCGGCAAATGGTACTTAATTTTTTGGCAGACGGTGCAGCCATCAATGTTCTTTGCAGGCTAAACAATATTGATTTTTCGGTGGTAGATGCCGGCTGCGTGGGCGGGGCATTTCCTACTCACGAAAAACTCATTGATAAAAGATTGGGAGAAGGTACAAGCAATTTTGCAAAAGAAGCTGCCATGAACCGTGACACGTGCATACGTGCACTCTGTTATGGTATTGAATTGGCTGAATTTTCCATACAACAAGGTGCAAATATTATTGGCATTGGTGAAATGGGCATTGGCAATACAACTTCAGCCACCGCACTATTTTGTGCCCTTTATGGGCTTGACCCGCAACTTATTACCGGTCCCGGTGCCGGTGCAAGTAAAAGCCTTATTGCCCACAAAGCTAAAGTCATTGAAAAAGCACTTGAATTCCACTCACACGCTCTCTCACGAGGCGATGCTCTTGATACTTTGTCCATTTTAGGAGGTTTTGAGATTGCTGTCATGGCAGGCATTGCCCTTGGCGTTGCCAAACATAAATGCATCCTCATGGTGGATGGATTTATTTCCACCGCTGCCTTTGCTGTGGCAAAGGCTCTGTGCCCTGCCGTGCAAGATTATGCCATTTTGTCCCACTTTTCGGCAGAACCAGGATATATGTATGTGGTTAAAAAGCTTGAATCTTCGGAAAATCAATTTCCACCGCTTTTACACCTTAAAATGTGCCTCGGAGAAGGAACAGGAGCTGCCCTTGCCATACCCATTGTGCGAGCGGCAGCAAGTATTTTTAATGATATGGCAACATTTTCTTCGGCAAAGATATCCGGTGAGATACAGTGAATAATGCACAGAGTATGCAATTTCACACTCCGATTTTAAGTCTTGAAAATATTTCCCGTACTTTTAACCAAAGTCGTGGTTTTATGCAAGAACCTGCCTCGGTTTTAGCTGTGAACAATATCAACTTAAGTTTACAACAAGGTGATATTGTCGGACTTGTGGGAGAATCCGGCTGTGGCAAATCCACCCTTGGGCGCATGATTGCCGGATTGCTCAGCCCTACTCAAGGGAAGATATTCATTGAAGGCACCACCCTTTACTCAGATAAAAATAAGGTTTCTGCACCGGGCGCAGTGCAAATGATTTTTCAAGACCCTTATTCTTCATTAAATCCTCGACTGCCCATAGGGATATCCATAGCAGAGCCGCTCACCGTCCAAGGCATTGCCAAAGCAGAACGAGTGCAACGTGTGTATAAAATGTTGGAGCTTATAGGTTTTTCCAGAGAACAAGCGCACCGTTATCCACATGAATTTTCAGGTGGGCAAAGACAGCGCATAGCAGTGGCAAGGGCATTGATTAACGAGCCAAAAATTCTCATTTGCGATGAGCCTGTTTCTGCCTTAGACGCCTGTGTGCAAGCGCAAATCCTTAATTTACTCAGCGATATACAGGAACGCTTTGCTCTCACGTGCATTTTAATTTCGCATGATCTTGCCGTTATTGGTTTTTTCTGCCCACGTATTATTGTTATGTACCTTGGTCAAATACTGGAAGATGCTCCAAGAGAAATATTATTTCAAAAACCTGCACACCCTTATACTAAGGGATTGCTTGCTTCCATACCCTCTCTCGACCCACAGCAAAAAATTCTTTCTCCGCCTTTAAGCGGTGAATTACCAAGTCCTTTTACGCCGCCAAGTGGATGTGCTTTTCATCCTCGCTGTTCTCAAGCTATGGATATTTGCAAAGAAAAAGAACCGCCATGGACCAATCTAAATTCCATGCAAAAAGTTCGTTGTCATTTGTACAATATTGATTAAAAACTTCCATTATTCAATTTTTACTTATAAAATCCATGTGTTCATGCAAGCATAAAGAGCTTCCGGTTGAATTGGTTTTGACAAATGTTCATTCATGCCGTGATTTAAACTGATTTCTCTATCACCTTTCATGGCATGAGCACTCATGGCAATAATCGGTAACTCTTTGAATTTGCTTTGTTCACGGATTTTCTTCGTAGCTGTAAGTCCGTCCATGACGGGCATCTGTATGTCCATAAAAACAAGATCATATTCATTTGTTTCAAGCATGTTGAGCGCTTCTTGACCATTGTGAGCAATATCAACGCTGTGACCTTTGGCTGCTATAAGCTCTAAAGCAATAAGTTGATTAATTTCATTGTCTTCTACCAATAGTATGC
The DNA here is from genome assembly GCA_964369825.1 of uncultured Desulfovibrionaceae bacterium. GTDB lineage: Bacteria > Desulfobacterota > Desulfovibrionia > Desulfovibrionales > Desulfovibrionaceae > CAYJAD01. The sequence goes on from CAYJHV010000009.1 coordinate 10,773, forward strand.
GTCCGATTCTGTTGCTTTTCATCTGTTCGAAGACATGCACTTGCGCATCTAAAAATGGCTGTTGATGACTTTCATCAAGCTCAAGAGTGACATTAAAACTAAAGGCTGAACCTTTTCCAAGCTCACTGTTAACCCAAATATTACCCTGCATCATTTCCACAATGCGCTTGGAGATGATCAATCCAAGACCTGTACCGCCATATTTTCTGGTAGTAGAAGTATCCGCTTGCGAAAAAGCGTTAAAAAGGCGCTGAGATTGCTCTCTACTCAAACCGATACCCGAATCTTTGACGGTAAAGGTATAAACAATATGTGTTGCGTCTTTCATGTAAACATCATCAATATACACATAAATGCTGCCTTTTTCTGTGAATTTTATGGCATTTCCCACAAGATTCAAGAATACTTGCTTTAAGCGCAAGGGATCCCCAAGCAATCTGGTATCTAAAATGTTTTCGCTAAAAATTTCAGCTCGAATGTTTTTTCCGGCTAACTTTGCCTCAAAAAGCATACAAAGTTCTTCTTTAAGCTCGGCAAGGGTGAAAGGGACGTGCTCCATTTCAAGTTTACCGGCTTCTATTTTAGAGAAATCTAATATATCATTAATGATACGCAACAAGCTTTCGGCAGAAAATAGTACTTTATCCGCATAGGATTGTTGTTGTTTCGTAAGCTCCGTGAAGCGAAGCAAATGAATAAGCCCTAAGATACCATTCATGGGAGTGCGTATTTCATGACTCATATTGGCAAGAAATTCACTTTTCACCTTAGAATTTTTTTCTGCCGCATCACGGGCAAGTGTTAAAGCTTCATGACTTTCCTGTATTTCTTGCATCATTTTGGCTTGCAAAGTGAGATCGGTTAAATATATTATAACTTGCTCAATACCGTTTAAGATAAGTTTTTTAAAGGTAAGTTCCACGGAAATAAGGCTATTGGTTTTCCTATTACGCAATTCGCCACGTACAAAGGCATGACCGAGACCAAAGGCAGTTTGAAAAGTTTGGATAAAAATTTCTTGTGAAATCGTACCGTCTTTTTGTTTTTCCGGTAAAATTTCCAAAAAATTTTGCACAAAATCTTCCGTACTTTCAAAGCCCAAAAGCTCTAAAGTACTTAAATTGCAATCAGTGGGTAGAAAATCTTTGTTCCAAGTGGTAATGGCGTAGGGAGCAGAGTTTAATATATCACTTAAGCGTTGCCCATCTTTTTTAATACTGTCTATATTACGTTTCACTTCACGTAAGTCACTGTAATAAACTATGGCAACATCCTCATTTTTTTCATCTTTAGCCCAAAAAATATTGATTTGAGTCGGAAGCTCTTCACCTTTCCTATTCACATGCAACCATTCAAATTGATAATGTCCTTTCTCAAAAGCAATCTGTAAATATTTACCAATGAGTTCCTTGGAGCGAAGACCGCTTGGCTGAAATTCCGGTGTAAAATCCATGAAATTTTTGAGATAGTCTTCCTTGTCTGTTATGCCAAAATAATGCAGTGATGCCTCGTTGCAATCATAAAGTTCAAAGTTTTTATTCCACAAATCAACACCTATGGGAAGGTGTCTTAAAAGCAGGCGCATCCGTTCATAGTTTTCCATAAGTGTTGTGCTAAAAACTTGAGATCCGGATATGCTGTCAAGGGTAAAGCACAACACGTAATTTTTTTGCCGGACACTGACACGCACGAAAAGGATTTTATTGGAAAAATTACAACCGTTATCTTTAAGATACTCCCAATTATGTGTGGCGTATCCATTACTTAAAGCTTCTTGTAAGTATAGCTTAACTGCTTCGGTGGATTTCAGACCATTTTCTTGGTATTCGGGACAAAAGCTGAAAAAATTTTCCATAAAAGTAATTTTATCAACACCAAAATTACTATATCTGAACTTAGAACAATCTATAAGATTATAATTATCGTCCCACAAAGTGGAATTTGTAAGAGTAGAATCAAGAATTGAGCGAACCCAAGTTTCGTCGCTAGGATAGTTTATTAGGGAAGCAAGGTGCTTACCATCTAATAGAATAGGGTGGCATTGTAAAAGAATATATTTTTTTTGTTCTGCTTGTACCTTGCTCATGGTGACATCGGCTGAAAATTCCTTACCTTCATTATCCATAAAAATAAAAGAAAAAAGGCTTTTTCCATCCAGCAAAGCTTTTTGGGCTTGCTCACGCAAAAACTCTTCTGAGCAACGTTCGCAGGGCTGGACATCGGGATATATTTTAGGATATATATCAGAATGAGGGTTTGTCAGACAATACGTAGTATTGCCAGTGCTTGTCACAGAAAAAAGGTCTAACCAAGCCTTGTTGCCATACAAAAAATCCAGCTCTTCACTCCAACAGCTCACAGGATGAGTAATATGGTCAAGAACGGCATTGGCAACAGGCAAAGGCGAAAGTGAACAAAAAGAGCGTTTTACTTCCATAACAATCCAAGTTGTTAAATGTGTATTATGGTAAAAAGTTGATTTTTTGCTGAATAAAATATGATTTTTTACTCTTAAAATATAAATCTGCAATAGGCACTTGTCAATGCGAAATTCGTGATAAAATTAAAGTTTTTTTGTATAATGAATATAAAAATGTATTTTCTTTTTGTTTTTGGCGATATACACATATTATTCAATATTGCTTTTCAGGGCTCCTCAACGTATATTTTCTTGCCAAAGAAAAGTTTAGAAAAATATTTATAAGGGAACATATGAAGTTTATCTCATCACAACTCACTATCTTTTTTCAAGAACGTGGCGCAAGACGCAATTTATTCTTTTTGCTACGCTTTATTATGCTTTTAATTACACTGATTGTGGCTTATAGTGTAATATTTCATTATATTATGCAATTTGAAGGGCGAGAATATTCTTGGACCACAGGCGTTTACTGGACGCTGACTGTCATGTCCACCTTGGGCTTTGGAGACATAACTTTTACCTCCGATGCCGGACGATTTTTTTCCATTATCGTGCTCATGTCCGGAGTTATTCTCTTGCTTGTTATGTTACCATTTACTTTTATACAATATTTTTATGCTCCGTGGCTTGAGGCACAAAAGAAAACCAGTACACCTCGAAAAGTCTCCAAGGAGCTGATTAACCATGTTATTTTTGTGGGCATAACACCGCTCACCCTCAATACTGTGGATGTTTTGCAACGCTATGGCACATCTTGCGTACTGTTATGCAATGAAAGTACAGCTACCCTTGATCTCATTGACCAAGGCTATACTGCCATCATGGGCGATCACGATGATGGCAATGTATACAGAAATCTTGCATTGAATAAAGCCGCCATGCTCGTTGCGCTGGACAACGATATGCGTAATACCAACATTACTTTTACTGCCAGAGATGTGGATAAAAATATACCCATTACGTGTAGTGTGCAAAGTGATGATGCCATCGATATTTTGGATTTAGCCGGCGCAACACACGTTATTCAATATCATAAACTCCTAGGTACTGCCCTTGCAAGACGTGTCCTTGATTCCAATTCTCCTACCAGCGTCATCAGCGAATATGGCGAACTTGTCATTGCTGAAGCTCCGGTTATGCGCACGCCGCTTGTGGGACAAAGTTTAATAAGTTGTGGTTTGCGTGCCAATACCGGCGTCAACGTGGTAGGACTTTGGGAGCGAGGAAAATTTGTTTTCCCAACGCCGGATACGGTATTTACCGACGCTTCCGTTGCCGTTATGGCCGGCACAAAGGAACAAATGGATGCGGTCAACACTTTTTTAAAAAGCCCTGTGAAGGGTGAGGAAACCCCCATCGTTATATTGGGGTACGGACGTGTCGGCATGGCTGCCGGTGAGTATTTGCAATCGGTGCAGCGCAAACATTGTTTTGTGGAAAAAAATATGCGTTTAAGCCGTAAAATAGCGCATAAAAACCTTATAGTGGGGGATGCCTCAGACATTGAAACCCTCGAAGAAGCCGGTATTCGCACTTCACCAACTGTAATTATAACTACGCATGATGATGACACAAATATTTATCTTACCTTGTATTGTCGTCGTTTGCGTCCGGATTTGCAAATCATCAGCCGTGCTAATTTAGATAGAAATATCGGAATACTACATGCAGCAGGCGCTGACCTTGTACTCTCCTTGGCTTCCATGATGAGCAGCAGTGTGGTCAATCTTTTAGCTCCCGGTAAAGTGTTTATGCTCAATGAAGGTTTGAAAATTTTCCGCACCAAGGTTGGTGAAAAGTTACACGGAAAATCATTGATTAAAAGTGGCATAAGGGTGCTTACATCTTGTAGTGTGGTGGCAATAAGGGATAAAGGCGGTGCCATGCAAATAAACCCAAGCCCCGAACATATTTTTGATGCCTCGGAAGAAATGTATCTCATCGGTGATTTGCAGGCTGAAAAATCTTTCCATGAAACATATGGTTTAAAGGAAAGTCTTACCCACTATATCGGAACTTAGAACAGTTTCGCTAAGAGAAAAAATAAATTATGTATAATTTAAGAGTAATTGCTGAAAATAGTATACAACTTAAACTTTGTTAAAGCTTAGCAATTTTACTTTGTATTGTCTCGTGCCTTGCTTTGCTCAAAAGTTGTGATTTAAATTTAGGATTCATATTTGCATTTTAAGACTTCTGCGCAATGAATTGCGCAGAAGTCTTTATTGCACGTTTAATGTCAAAGCGAAGCGTGTCTTTTCGCTTAGATGCAAAATTTATTGCTGATAAGTGACCCCCTTACGCTTGGTGGGACGCTTTGGAGCTTTGAACTTACCTTTGCGTACCAATAATAGCCAAGCTTGACCTTTATTATACACTGATTTTGCCTTATTTAAGGCCGCTTCGCCATAACCTGCATATAAGTCTATGCGACGCATTTGAATGGCACCGCCTGTATCTTGAGCAAAACCAAGACCACGCAAAGCTC
>CAYJHV010000010.1:0-15352 GCA_964369825.1 uncultured Desulfovibrionaceae bacterium
GCCTAAGAAAAAAGAGGAGCAAGAACTCACAATACAGACAGCCGACGATAAAGATACGCAAAATATGACTGAACCTGCAGAGTGGGTGGGAGAACCAACCCCCATTCAAAAAAATACTGCTGTGCGGAAAGTATCTAAAGTACCTCAATCGACAAGGGTATCTTTAGCAAAATCAGCCGTAAAGGATGTAGATTTAGAAAGTAAAACAACATCTCAGGAAGTTAAAACTGAAAAGAATTTAGAATCAAAGCAAGGAAAAAATATTGCTGACAAGATTACAAGCCTGTTCACGACCAAGAAAAAAACTGAGGAAGAATCACAGGTAGCGGCTGTACCTTTGAATGAAGAAAAAGAGGGTACTCAATTCCTTAATACTGCAAAGCAAGAGAGTCATGAAGATGTAGAATGGGTAGGCGAGCCCGTGCCCGTCACGGAAAAAAAGAATGTGACTATTGGTGCTGAGCAAAAAACTTCTCCGAAAAAAAACATCGTGAAAAAAGCAAGCCAAAGGATCGATGGTGAGGTGTATTTTGAACAACCAACGGAGAAAACCAAGCCCAGCATTAAGAAGAAAATTAATGTTGTGAAGCCTGAAACAAAAAATGCACAAGCTTTTACATCGGAACAAACTGTTTCACGTCAAACATCTCAAAATACCTTTGAGGAGAAAACAATTGCGGCATCTACTCAGGCCGGCAAGCATATGCCGGAATTACAAATGCCTGTAGCTGAGAAAAAAATTATTAAAATGCCCAAGATGCCCAAGATGCCCAAAATGCCCAAAATGCCTTTTCCTCGTTTAGGTGATGATATTGCTCCGCTTTCCATGGATGGTACTGAAAAAAGTAAGTCAGCTCCTCAAGGTCAAAGTTCTGAACGCATTATAGATGATGCAGAAATGCGTGGACGTGAAGAATTACGCCATTTACGTTCCTATTTGGATTCATCAAGTGCTTTACAAGACGGTAGCTTATTCCATAGCTTCAAAGCAATGGAAGCCGTTTCCACTAAAGCACAGCAAACAACCATAAAATCAGTTAATGTGAGTACCGTTGGTGAACCAAGTCCCGTGCAGCATCAAGGAAACGAAATGGGTCATTACAATCTTTTGGCCACAAAACCCATGACGAAAACCCATAGTCTTTCTCCCATTGAGCAATTGCTGGAAGATTTGGACGTGTGGCTTTCTGATGCCAATACTTTCTATTTGGCAAGCGATGCCGCAGGTGTTGAAGACGCTGCCGGTAAAATGGCACAAAGTGCCGATTCCTTGGGTTTACGTACCCTTGCAAGGCTTGCACGTACTGTGGAATCGGCGGCAAAAGCTCAGGATATTACAGCTCTCGGAGATTTATTGCCTGAGCTTGATAACAGCATACAGCGCAATCGTGCCGCTTTAAGAATGTAGTTATAAAATAATTTTAAAAATTGGCTATTGCTTTTAGTCTACCGGCTAAAGGTAGTAGCCATTTGAAAAAATACAAAAGTTCTTGTTAAGGAGCAGAGCAATAAGTATATCTCAATAAATATTCGACAAATAAATTTTTATAATTAATTAAATTATAAGAGAAATGAGTAGAGTTTGCTTATTTATAAAGTATGCTCTTTCGCTTAGTTTAGCTAAAAATATAATTATTACGGTTTAAATTGGCGGATGAAAATATGGATTTCAACTGGCTTTCTTTTCTGGATCTTGGTCCTTTAAGTATTGCCTATGCTTTTTCCGGCATAGCCATCTGTCGGGTTTTGCTTTTGAAAACCAATCCCCGTGCGGCCTTGGCATGGACGGTAGCTCTTATTTTTCTTCCTTGGGTGGGAGTTATATTGTATGCTATTTTTGGCATTGGCAGAGCTGAAAGTCGTGCTGCAAGGCTTATGCGCAAAGCGCACTTGAAGGCCGTTGCCAGTCCAAATTTTTCAGATAAAAATGCACGGAAAAAAGAAGTTTTTGGACGTGTGAAAACCATACATTTACCGGTAAGTTTTGTGGGTATGAGTTCGGTGGGACGAAAACTCACAGGAAAACCCCTTACAGGTGGCAATGCCATTACTCCACTTTATTACGGTGATGCAGCCTATGCTGCCATGCTTAGTGCCATTGATGAAGCTGAAGATTATGTTTATATGACAACCTATATTTTCAACGGCGGAGATGTTGGGGAAAGCTTTGTGCTGGCTTTGAAAAATGCGGCGCAACGGGGCGTTGATGTGCGTTTGTTGGTGGATGGGCTTGGGAAATGGTATTCGTGGTCAAAGCCTTGGCAGAAACTTAAAGGTAGCGGTGTAAAAGTCACTGAATTTTTACCTTTGCGTATTTTTCCTCTCAATGTATTCATTAACTTGCGCAATCACCGCAAAGTCTTGGTGGCAGACGATCGAGGCTTTACCGGCGGTATGAATATAGCCGATTATTTTAAGCAATCCCACGAAAGTTACGCTGTTCAAGACGTGCATTTTCTTTGCTCAGGTCCCATTGTAAATCTTTTAAGAGAAGCTTTTTTGCTTGATTGGGGCTTTTGTACGAATGATTACTCAGCTCCCATACGTGCGGAAGAAGAAATGTGCGGAGATGTGCTGTGTCGTGTGGTACTCGATGGCCCCGGAACAGGAACCGATCCCTTACATGATTTGATTTTCAGTGCCATTGCGGCGGCAAAAGAGCATGTACGCATTATGACCCCCTATTTTTTGCCTTCCCATGAAGTTATGGGTGCGCTCAGAGCCGCTGCTTTGCGTGGCGTTAAAATTGACATTATTTTACCTAGCAAAAATAATATATTACCTGTTCACTTGGCCACATTTCATCTTTTACCGCAATTATTGGAAGTAGACATAAATATTTACTTCCAAGAGCCGCCCTTTGCTCATACTAAACTTTTCATAGTGGATAATTATTATGTGCAAATTGGTTCGGCAAATTTTGACGCACGTTCTTTGCGCTTAAATTTTGAATTGAATGTGGAATGCTTTGATTTATCGTTGGCAAGGCAAATGCTGCACTTTTTTGATGCTACCAAGGCAGAAAGTAGACCTTATACCAAGACTGATACAGAAAATCGAAGTTTGCCCAAAAAATTACTGAATGCCTCTTGCTGGCTTTTTTCACCATATTTATGATAGGGGATAATATGCAAAATATAACAAATCTATGCGCTTCCTTCTATGCACAATTATCGGCTTTCCGAAGAGATTTGCACACCTATCCCGAACTTGGCTGGACAGAATATCGTACCACCAGTAAAATTATTGATTTTTTTGAAAAATTACAAACAGAATGCAATGAGCACGTAAGCTATAAAATTGTCATGGGAAGTGATGCCATTGACGCTGACAGCAGGCTTACTCCTCCCTCTGTTCAAAGTTGTGCCAAGGATAAAGCAAGAGCTATTATTCAAGGTGCCAAGCCAAACCATGTGTCTTGTATGGGCGATGGGCTTACCGGTCTTTGGGTGGATATGCATTTTGGAAAAAATATAAAAATAAATTCGCCGGTTATTGCTTTGCGCTTTGATATAGACGCAAATAATGTAAAGGAAAGTAGCTGCCTGAGTCATTTTCCTTGCAAGGAAGGCTTTGTTTCACAAAATGAAGGTCTTATGCATGGTTGCGGACATGACGGGCATACCGCCATAGGAATCGGTGTTGCTCAAGTCTTACATCATTTAAGAGAAAAGTTACAAAATACCGATCGCATCATCCGCTTGATTTTCCAACCGGCAGAAGAAAACGCTCAAGGCGCAAAGGCCATGCTTGTTGCCGGAGTTATGGAGAATGTGACAACCTTATACGGTATTCATTTGGGCATTCAAGCTAAAAATCCACACACTCTCATTTGCGGTACCACACATTTTTTGGCAAATACCACCTTTGAAGTGACTTTTGAGGGCAAAGCGGCACACTCCGGTCTTTCACCTCAAGAAGGAAAAAATGCCTTGCTGGCGGCAAGTTCTGCTGTGCAAGCATTATACGCTATTTCTCGTCACGGTGAAGGGCAAAGCCGTGTTAACGTGGGACAAATGCACTGCTTTGGTGCGCCCAATGTAGTACCGGCAAAAGCCACACTTTGTGGAGAAACAAGAGGGCTTACTGCCCAGATTAATGACTGGATGCAACAAGAAGCGGAACGAATCTGCCAAGCATCTGCAAGTATGTGGAATTGTACGCATACCTTTAACCCCATCGGGCATTGTGTGGACGGCTATTCCGATGCTCCATTGGCACAAGAAGTGCTGCATATGGCAAAGTCCATGCCTTGCTTCACAAATATTTTGCTCAACGATAAATTTTGGGCATCGGAAGACTTTACGTGGCTTTCGCAAGCTGTACAAAAAAATGGCGGTCAAGCAACTTACATGCAATTGGGTGTGGAATGGGGGCAAAAAAATCGAGGTCACCACACCGAATGCTTTGATTTTGACGAAAACGCACTTTTACGAGGCGTAGAACTTTTGGCACGATTGGTAATTTCAAAAATAACTTCCATGGATATTTGATAAAATTTACGAGTTATTATTGAAAAACACCAAAAAGAGTGCCGAAAATACCGCCGATGAGATCAAAAACACCTGTACCAATGCTTCCGATGGCGGCAATAACCACTGCTCCGGTATTGAGGCTACGTTCGGGTTTGTCTAGTTTTCCATAAAACCGTACCGGAATATCCACCACATAGCCAAGGTCGGCTTTCAAATTCATATCAAGGGTATCATTGACTAAATTTATATATCCACCGCCTATGATTTTTATATCGGGACCATAAAGCTTAAAATTTTTGCTTTGCAAGATACCATTGCTTAAAAAGCCGCTGTCGCTGAAACTGTCAATTTTGGTGGGGTCTCCGGTAAGTTTACCGTCTTTTGTGCTTGATTGCATAAAACCATTGGCCACATGCATACTCCATTGACCGCTCAGACCGGCAAGCACTTTTTTTTGCCCCAAATCTCCGTGAAGAGTGAGGGATAAGCCCGCTATTCCGGAAAATACCGTATCCATATGCAGATCTCTGGTGAAAGCCAAAAGATCTGTTCCCTTGACGTTTAACTTGATGCGTGTTTGTAAAGTTTCGTTTTGTAAGGTACCCATAAAGTCGGCAGCCACATTTCCGCCATATAAACTAGCTTTTAGTGCGTTGAGTTGCAGTGTGCCATTATTGATTTTCACAGAGCTTGAAATGTTTCCAAAGCTGAGTTTTTTTACCTTCAAAAGTCCGATTTTGACTGTACCATTTGCTTGTAAACCTTTGAGCCATTGCCAAGAGGTGGGATTGCTGGAAAAACTTTGGCCATTGCTATAAACCGGAACTCCTTCAGCTCCAAGACCACGTACATGAGTATAGCCAATGCCGGGAGTATCGGAAAAATATTTGTCATAATTCAATTCATTTAAGGTTAAATTGAACTTCCAAGAAGGATTTTGAGCCAATGTATAGTCAATTTTTCCGGAGATACGAATATCTTCGGCCATCAAGGAGAGTTTGTCCAATCGCAGATTATTTTTGGCATAATTTGCAGAAAAGTTCAGGTTGGCATTTTGCGGAAAAGTGGGCGGCAAAGAGCTTTTTCCTTGCTCATGTATACTTTTAAGCAATGAATCTAGGTTGTCGGTAGAAGCTTTGCCGCTGGCAGACCAGATGATATTATGGGCAAAATTAAGCTGGGCTTTGCCGTTAAAGTGGACATTACCAAGGCTTGGGATGCTCCCCTTGGCATTTTTCAATTCAACTATTTCTTTGGCTGTATTAAGGGAATAATTTCCTTGCACTTTTGCACTGAGTTGATGAGGTAATGAAGTCAAATTACTTGAAAGTTTTGTTTCCAATGTGCCCAAAAAATTCCTTATTTGTATTGTGCTATAATTTTCGCCCACAAATTCCAATGCGCCGTTCCAAGCACCTTTCAAAAAAATATCCGGCATATCAAGACTGGCTTGCCATTTACCCATATATTGCAGTAGTTTTGGCATGGTATCACCTTGAACCTTGCCGGGATTTTTTGCAGTGAAAGCTCCTTCAATATTCAATTGTTTAAATGGAGTTTTTTTACCGGAAGCAGCATAAAATACGCCATTTTTCACTTGTAAATCAATATGACCTTTTTTGGATAATAAAATTTCACTGACATATTGCCCCTTGGTGCTAATATTGGTTTTTAAAGATAAAGTACCGCTGAGCAAGTTTTTTCCCACAATGCGCGCTACAGGTTTCAGTGCCGCAACATTTTGTAATTGAGCTGTAATTTCATATATGGTGTCACCTATTCCCTCTTGAACAGCATTGCGATACAAAACTGCCCGTGCATTGCCTTGTCCTCCATAAAAATTTTCGGTACTGAATAATAATGTGGCTGCGTCCTTGTGTTTTTTAGGTAATTCTTTCATTTTGTTTTGGAGCAAAGCCTCCAAATCTGTGGGCAAGCAACGAAAACTTATTTTGCCCAAAGGCATATCAAAAGCCAAGAGTTCATCGGCATGAATATTTATGTCATAGCTCAAACTGATGCTTTGATTATCCGTTGTAGGTATGCCGGGAACAGGAGTTAAAGGTTCATGCGTATAGTTTAAATTTTCAATGGCAATACCTTCAAGCTCCGGCAAAACAGTTTTTAAGTTCAAAGCATTGGTGGAGACATCTAAGAATATGACAGGTTTATACCAATCGCTCACACTACCTTTTCCTGTAAAGACTGCACCTGTTGTCTTTGCTGCGGCTTGTAATTGCGGAACAGCAAGTCCTTGTTTATTCAGAATAAAATCAAGGTTTCCTTCAATGTTGTCCAAAGCGTGTTGCAGCCCTGTGGGTAATTGACGCACAAAGCCAAACCACTGGCTAAGGCTAAAATGCTCGACGTTAATGGTACCTTTGAGCACAGGTTTTTGTATATCCTTAAGATTTAGTGCTGCATCAATAAGTAGGCTGTCCTTGCCAAATTGAGTATAAAAATTAGTGAAATTAATGGTACTACTGATGTCTCCTGTGAAATTTCCGGAAGTTTTGGCAGGAATGGAAGCCTCTTTCCATAAGAGACCCGCACTAAAGTCCCAGTTTCCTTTAATGTTGAGTTCATTATTTTGAAGGGTATCGTCATTTTTAATAGCTGTATTATGTTGCTCTGTGGCATAGATTTTGCTTTGAGTAGCGTTATTTTGGGTCGGCTTGGTATATAGCATAGAAAAAGAAATATTTCCTTTTTCTAAAAGTTTGGGTGCTGTAAAATAAGAATTTAAATCTATTTGTATTTCTTTGGACACATCGCCTGAAAGGTTTATATTAAGGTCTCCCAAATTAAGCATGAGAGTGCTATCGGATAAGATATGTATGTTTTTAAAGTTAATTTCACCGTTAAGATTATCCAAAAGTCCTAACTTCACTTGTGCGTTGATATTTTCGCTTTGGAGGAGTAATTTTTTATGCTGCCATGAAAAATTGCCATGCAGCACTTGTAAAGATGAATTATAAAAAAAAGAAGGTATTTTTCCCCATATATTCAGTAAACTTGATTGTATATGTTTACCAAGTTGAGCGGCATTTTTTTTGTGGGTTTCAGCAATATTTTCTGCATTTAAAGCTTCGTTTTGCAAAAGATCTTGTACTTGCTCGGTTTGTTGATGCCAATTGAGTATAGGTCGCCACAAAGAAATTTTCCCCAAAGAAAAATCACCTTTAATAAGCGAAATTAAAGAGGGGGTAACGGTAGCATAGGCAACATCTAAGGTGAAATTTTTATCCTTAAGTTTTACATTGGCAAAGGAAAGTGCCGGCAAAGGCAAGAGTGTGACATCTATGCTGGAAAAAACAAGTTCCATACCGGTTCTGCTTTGTAATTCGCTTGAAATTCTATGACTTAAATCATGTGGATGTTGTTTTAAGTAGAAGAATAAAGCACCAAATGCCATCAAGGCAAGGAACAAAAAAGTAAGAAAGGCATAGAGAATAAAACGCCAAAACGATGTCTTTTTGCGTTGAACAGGGGAAGAGGTGTTTTTATGTGAAGCAGAGGTATGCACTTGACGAGTATCCTATGAAAAAGATATTAACAAAACAGGTAAACCAGATACACTCTTACTGTTTATACTTTTTGCGCTCAACTGGCAATACTTTAACATGCTGTATAGGCACTAAAAAGGTAAAAATGTGTTAAAAATTTTTTGGATAGGAAGTCCTTTTTTTCAAGCTTCCATTAATTCCCCCGACATTAAGATGCACTTTTTTAATTTTGAACATTTTGCAGTGTTCTATTATGATGACTTGGTGCGCATGGCCGGTTTTGAACCTGATGTGGTGGTAGTTGGTGATAAAAGTCGTCCGCCTTTTGTGTTAGGTGTTGAGGATTTTCCATGTCTTACCGTATGCTATGTGGTGGATTCTCATATTCATAGCTGGTTTCCTTATTATGCTCAAGCTTTTGATGCTTGTCTTGTAAGTTTAAAAGATCATATTCCGCTTTTTTATAATAAAGCACTGTCAAAAGATCGTATTTTTTGGATGCCTCCCTTTGCCATGGATACCGATATGCCAACGCAGCAACAGCTTTCTTGCATGGATGCGGCTTTTGCCAAGGAGGATTGCTCTTCGCTAAAGTATACTTGGGACTGTCTTTTTGTGGGTACGGTGAATGCTTTAACAACTCCTGCCAGAAAAGTTTTTTTTGAAAAGTTACAAGAATATATACCCGTACAGGTTATGAGCGGCGATTATGCGCAATTATATACGCAGGGTAAAGTTATTTTGAATTTTTGCGAATTTGGTGACTTGAATTTCCGTGTGTTTGAAGCTCTTGCTTGCGGAACAGCCTTAATACCGCCGACGGTGCAGCATGGTTTTGCGGATCTTTTTACTGATGAAAAAGATTTAATGTGCTATGATACAAGCAATATTCAAGATTTGGTAGATAAGGTACTTTTTTTGCAAAATAATGAGCAAAAAAGGTTAGAACTTATACGTAATGGATTTGCCAAAGTGGATAAGGCGCACAGAGCAAAGCATAGAGCTGAACAGTTTGTTAATATCTTAAGGATGTTAACAGGCGAACAAAAAGAACTGTGCATACAAAAAAGATTGGAAAATGCACATAATATACGTAATAAATGGCTTAAGGCTCCATATTTGCTTTTAGCTGACTCTAAGCCCATGCCCGAGGCATTTCGCAGTGCCTACCTTTTAGCTGCCACCGGGAAAAATCCTTAAAGCTAACTTAAATCACGTCATTTATTCTTAAATAGTGTTTTTAGAAAAATAAATGATTATCTTTTTTGTGGTGGCGGCATAAAAAGTTCTAAGCTGTCCGGCGGCGTTTTACCATTATCTCGTGGTTGAATACCTTGAACTTGCGGAGAAAGAAGCTTTTCACTGCGATTTTGGTTTAACGCTTGAGTGTCTTTGGACGGATAATTTAAGTAAATTGTTGTATTTTGAGGATGACTTCCACTGTTTTTATGTGCAGTATAGGCCGAGGGAAATTCTTTAATAGAAACGGTACCAAAGTCATGAGCCGCTGTAAATGTGGGAGGCTTTGGAAGTTCTAGATTTATTTTTTTTGCATCTCTGGCCACAGGGGGAATGATCGGTTTTTCCGGGGAATTTTCTGAGGGAAGAGTAGTCTCAGTATTGACGTTTGCAGTAACCGAGCTGTCAAGATGCGTTGATGGAATATGATCTTCCGTTTTGTCTTTGTCGCTGTGCTGACCGGATTGGATTAATTTATTTTCCAGTAATTCCAGTCGTTTTTGTGTTTCTTGTAGTTCTTTTCGTACATGTTTTACCACTTTTTCTTGACCTAAAAGAATACTGACAAACATTATGAAGATGCCTAAGAAAAATAAAGTTTCAAAAATCATCATGCCCATGGGAAAAACCTTTAATTTTTATTGTGTCCACTTATTGCCTATATCTAAAATAGGTATTACTTAATAATGTACTTCTAAATCTCTTTATACGCCAATCCTTTTAAAGAATCAAGGAGTTCTATGAGCACTTCTCCTTTGCGCCCGCACTTACTGGTTGCCGATGCCCAAGGTAATATCTATGACCATCCTGATTTATTCATGATTTGTCGAACCGGGAAGGTGTGGGGTTTGCCTCGACCGGACGAGATTATACCTTTGCCTCCGGAAAGTGAACTTTTCTTTTTGCCAAAGCGGCGAGCGGTGGGGTATGACCCTGAAACCGGTAAAATGGAAGTTCTGGAGGACTTGGCAGTGGCGGCTTTTGCCGCTCCGGCGCACACCCTCACGGCGCATCCTGCCTATAATAGTGATGAAGCTGCGCCTTTATTGCCATTGTTTGCCTATGGGGCAGTAGGTTTTTTAAATGGGCGTTTTTACATTTGTGCTAAAAAAGTGGATACAGATGCAAGACAAGAGTTTCGCAAGGTCAAAAAAAATTTACTCAGTAAAAAAACCAGAGAACTTGCCGCAAAATATCCTCATAATAGGCTTATGCAACATATTTTACATAAATGCGTGTTGCAATATGATTGCCCTGCCGCACGTAACCTTGCTCTTGGGCGTCATGAAGCTCCTTTGCCAACCTCCAGACATTGTAATGCCAGATGCGTGGGATGTATTTCTCAGCAAGAAAAAGATTCACCCATAGTGGCAACGCCGCAATGTCGGCTGGATTTCATTCCAAATGCCGGAGAAATTGTCGAAGTTATGCGCCATCATGAAAGCCAAGAACATGAAAAACCTATATATTCCTTTGGGCAAGGTTGCGAAGGAGAACCGCTGACCAATGCTCATATTTTGCAAGAAGCCATTGAAATGTTTCGACAGGACGGTGGCAAAGGTACCATTAACCTCAATACCAATGCGTCTAATCCCAAAGCCGTGGAAGCTCTTGCCAAGGCCGGTTTAACTTCTTTAAGGGTGAGCTTAAATTCGGCTCGAGAAGCTGTATATACTTGTTATTACAGACCACAAGGCTATACATTTGCTCACGTAAAAGAATCCATAAGCATAGCAAGGGAGCTTGGTGTCTTTGTTTCGTTGAATTTACTTTATTTTCCGGGTATTAGCGATGTTGAGGAGGAACTTGAAGCTTTGATACAGCTTGTGGGAACTCACGGTGTAAGCTTTATTCAATTGCGAAACTTGAATATTGATCCGGAAATGTATCTTAAGCTCATTGAACACATTCCCATGGGACCGTCCGTTGGTTTTACCAACTTTAAAAAACGATTACGAAAAGCTTGCCCGTGGTTATCGTTTGGGTATTTTAACCCTTGGCTTGGTGAAAAAGCTCAAATAACAGCTCCCATGCCGCATATATGGCAAGTGCCTATTCCATGTGCCAAGGAAGGTACTCAAACGGACGAAGGTAAAGAATAGTAAAATCCTATGTTTAAATAGATTTGTCTTTAAATATGGGCATTTGTATATTTTTTTGGTGACAAGTACGGTACTTTTGTGTAGGTAACAGGGGCTATTTCAAACACCATCATGTGGCTGTAAGCGGAAAAGCATACTTCATAAACAAGAATGAAATAATTATTGTTTAAAAACATTAAAGTATGAACATTTATTTGTTGAATACTTATGAAGGTATGCTTGCCTCCTGAAAATCTTTGTTGTCTTCACATAGCAAAGGGGATTTTATGATCAAATCTAAGAAAAAATTATTTTCTTCACTGGAAGATCTTTTAACAAAAATGGGACTTGGTATTCGTGCTAAGCTCATAGTTATATTTATTGTAATTAAAGTAATACCCCTCGTGCTCATTGCGCTTGTGGCATGGCAACAAGCCATGCGCCTTGGTACTAACATGCAAGTTCGTACTCAAGACCTCGCAGATAAGGCTGTGAATGAACTCACCGTTGCCGGTAACCTTGCCGTGAGTGACGCAAGAAAAGCTCTTGATGCCCGAGGTACGCAAGAAATTGAACGTCTGACCACTGATACTGCTCGTAAAGTGGCTCAATTTTTATATTCTCGTGACGATGATCTTCGATTTGTGGCATCGCTCTCTCCGGATGAAGCGATTTATAGATCTTTTGTGGAAAACAAAACTCAAGCCATTGTAGTTCAAAGTAAGTGGGTTCTTTCTGATGATGGTAAAAAGTGGGTATCCACTAAGCCAAGCTCTACCGCTCAAGATGTCTCTGCCTCCAATGAGCAAAATTCTAATTATTTTAATTATCGCAAACCTGATGAATTTGTTGTTGAAAATTTCCCTTTGTATCATGAGATAACATTCATTGACCTTGACGGACAAGAAAAAATTAAAGTTACCACTTCTGATGTGGTTGATTCTGAACTGAAAGATGTTTCAGACAGAAAAAATACCTTCGTGAAAGCGGAGACCTATTTTAACGAATTGAGAAAGCTTAAGCCCGGTGAAATTTATGTTTCCGATGTTATCGGAGCCTATGTGGGATCGCCTATTATTGGTGTTTATAACCCTGAAAATGCAGAAAAAAGGAATATTCCTTTTGAACCGGAAAAGGCTGCCTTTGCAGGTCCTGAAAATCCCAATGGTAAACGTTTTAAAGGTATAGTGCGCTGGGCTACTCCCGTGAGTAAAGACGGAGAAATCATTGGTTATGTTACCTTGGCTTTAAATCATGATCATATTATGGAACTGGTCAGCCACTTGACTCCTAAAGCTGAGCGTTACTCCGAGCTTTCCGATGCCATTGAAGGTGACTATGTTTTTATATGGGATCATAAAGGGCGTAATATCGTGCATCCCCGGCATCATTCCATAGCAGGCTATGACCCGGAAACCGGCGATCCCGAGGTTCCTCTTTTGGAAGACCGAATTTATAATGATTGGCAAACCAGCGGAAAAACTTATGCCGAATTTATTAAGGACGTACCCACCTTTGAAGACCAGCGACGTGAAAAAAAACTTGCTGTGCCGCTTGTGAAGCAAGGTAAGGTGGGGCTTGACTGTCGTTATTTGAATTCGGCTCCGCAATGTGAGGGGTGGTATGATACTACCAAATACGGTGGCTCCGGTTCTTTTCAGATTCTATGGTCAGGCTTATGGAAGTTGACCACAGTGGCAGCCATACCTTACTATACAGGGCAATACGGACTTACCAAGCGTGGTTTTGCCGTGGTAACGGCAACCTCCGGCATGGAAAATTTCCACGAACCGGCCATTGATACCGAAAAAGAAATTGAAAAAATCATTGCCAATACCGACAAAGATTTAGATGCCGTTGCTGCAGAAACTTTTGATACCATCAATGCCTCGCTTTGGGAAACAGCCTTAAGTCTTTCCGTGTCCACTTTTGTCATGACCGTTTTAGTAATTTTTGTGGCCATATGGATGGCATCGGCCATGACCCAAAAGGTTACCTATCTTATTGGCGGCATAACACGTTTTCGTAATGGCGAACGTCAATTCCGTTTCAATGCGTTGGTAAAAGATGAACTTGGCGAACTTGCCGATTCTTTTGATGATTTGGCACGAAGCATTGAAGACAGCGTCAGGGGTCCTGCCACCATCACCAACCTTAATGGTGAGGTTGTTTACATGAATAAGAAAACACTTGAGCTTTTGGACATGACTTTGGAAAATGTTGTGGGCAAAATGTACATTGACGTGAGTATTTTTGACGAAAACAATAATCCTATAGTTGCTTTTAAAGAGTCCAAAGAACAGCCGGTGATTTTATTTGTGCCAACGCAAACATATTATAAGAGCAATACCAACTATCTTACCAATAAAGAAAATGAACATGTTGGCTATATTATTGTGCTTGAAAATGTGACTGAGCTTATCCATGAGCAAGAGCGTATTGAACGTGAACGTGCTCTTTTGGATACTGTCATCTCTTCTTCGCCTGATTTGATTTGGTACCAAGATGCCGACGGCGTTTTCCTTTCCGTTAATCCACGTTACGCAGCTTCTTTGGGTAAATCTGTGGAGCAGGTGCTTGGTAAAAAAGATATAGATGTGATGCCAATGGTTATGTATGAGCTTAACTTGGCAAATAATCAAGATGCCATTCGCAGCAGATCACCTTTGCAATCAGAAGAGCGCATTACCTTTGCTGACGGACATGTGGAAATACTGGACGTTGTACGTATGCCATTGTTTGCTGCCGATAAAAATGTCCGTGGTATTTTGGGGGTTGCTCGTGACGTGACCTTGCGTGTAAATGTGGAAAAGGAATTGCGCCAAACTCAACGTGATCTTATGGGAGCAGTGAAAGAGGCCAACGATGCCAGTGCTGCCAAAAGTGAATTCTTGGCTCGCATGAGTCATGAAATCCGAACCCCCATGAATGCCATTATTGGTATGACCAATCTTGCCAAACGTAAGCTTGACGAAACTCAATATACCAAGAAAGATTTGGAACCAAATATTTCTCAAATTGACGATTCCTCCATGCATCTACTTGGTCTGCTTAATGATATTTTGGATATCTCTAAGCTTGACGCGGGTAAGATTGAAATTTCAGAAGAAAGCTTCTCCTTAACAAAGCTTGTGGATGAAGTTGCAGGTATTATGCGTCCACGCTGTAATTCCAAAGATATTACTTTTACAGTGGAAAAAAGTCATATAACATGCAATAAATTCATTTCTGATGCATTGCGTTTACGTCAAATTCTTATAAATATCATGGGCAATGCCGTGAAATTTACCAAGGAGTTTGGTGCTGTACACTTTAGCATTGTGGAAAAAGAACGCAAAAACGGAAGCGCACTCATCTATTTTAGTGTTAAAGACACGGGAATAGGCATTGCCGCAGATGCATTGTCAACACTTTTCAATCCCTTTGAGCAAGGCAGTACGCATGTTACTCGCCATTATGGGGGTACAGGTCTTGGTTTATCCATCAGTCGCAGTATTGCCAGATTACTTGGCGGTGATATAACGGTGACTTCCACTGAAGGTGTCGGCAGTGAATTCTCTTTTGAAGTGTGGCTCAAAGAGGAACATGTAAAAGAAGAAATCGTTGCCGTGGAAACGGAAGAATTGCCCATACCTTCCGGTAAGCGTATTTTGCTGGTGGATGACGTTGACATTAATCGTATTATTGCCATGGAGCTTTTATCACCCTTTGAATTTATCATTGAAGAAGCTTGCGATGGAACGGAGGCAGTGGATATGTTTGCAGCCTCTGAGATAAATTATTATGATCTTGTGTTTATGGACATACAAATGCCGCAGATGAATGGTTATGATGCCACCAGAAATATTCGCAAACTTGAGCGTGCGGATGCTTTAAGTGTGCCCATTGTGGCCATGACTGCCAATGCCTTCCGTGATGATATAGAGCAGGCCTTTGATAGCGGCATGAATGCACACATTGCAAAACCCATTGATATGGTAAAACTTATTGATGCTTTACGGACGTATCTTAACCCTAGGACATGAAGCTAGGTGTTATCGCCGTGTGCGAT
>CAYJHV010000011.1:0-14846 GCA_964369825.1 uncultured Desulfovibrionaceae bacterium
TCCGCGTGCTCATCGTGGACGACTTTTCCACCATGCGCCGCATAGTGCGTAACGTACTTCGCCAGCTTGGCTTTAACAACGTCGTGGAAGCCGACGATGGTACTACCGCTTGGGAAGTGTTACAGCGTGAAAAAATTGAATTTATTGTTTCTGACTGGAATATGCCACAAATGACCGGCATCGAATTGTTACGTAAAGTACGTGCCGACGAAAAGCTTGCCGACACTCCTTTCCTCATGGTTACGGCAGAAGCTCAGCAAGAAAACATTTTGGAAGCAGTACAAGCTAAGGTTTCAAATTATATTGTAAAACCTTTTACTGCTGACACATTAAAACAAAAAATCGATAAAATATTCCCTTAAGGATTTGATCCTAGCATAGCTTTGATTTTTATATCAATGGACAATAATTTCCTTTGGTATCTTTTGGAGTAGGCAATTTTCATTTTGTATGGCAAACTTTTTTGTTTGTACATTAAAAAGTCAATGCCCTTAAATCACGGCGCTTCAGGGTAAATTCTTATGGATATTTTCGTGCTTTAACTGATAAAATGTTTTAATTTTATTTCATAAATATTTTAACACAAACAGGAAAAGCCATGTCCAATGTTGATGAAAAAACACTCTCCCAAGAAGACGACTTGGATCTTGAGGTGGTAACCCCGCCAGAGGAAAAAGTTGCACTCGACCTTGAGGGTGCAGATTTCCTTAAAGATGATGAACCTGAACAAGCTGCAGAGCTTGCTCCGGCTGTGATTGACAATGAAGGCGAAGCAGAAGGTAAACCTGAGGAAAAGCCCAAGAGCAAACTAAAGCTCATAATTATTTTAGCAGTGTTGATTCTGGGAATTGGCGGTGCTGCTTTGTGGTGGTTTGTGCTACGTACTCCTCCTCCGCCTGAAGCGCCTGTGGTGGAACCTGAAATAATAAAAGTACCCACCGCCCCCACAACGCCACCGATTCCTTCAGATCATATCGTTTCCTTTGAACCGTTTTGGGTACCGCTTCCTGACGGCAAAGGTGGTACGGTTTTTTTAATATGTAAATTTGCCATTGTTACCAAGAGCGACCAATTGCAATTGGAAGTACAAAATAAAATGGTATTGTTGCGTGATGCCGTATACTATTATTTGGTAAATAAGCCATATCATTTCCTTATTGATTATGCCAATGTGGGTACCATAAAAAAAGATTTGGCTTCCGTCTTTGGTGGGTATTTAGTAAGTGGTAAAGTTGACGATATGTTATTTGAAAGCTATATTGGTAAATAGTGAATAAATTCAAATTTCCGTAATTTATTCGGGATTTTCATGCAAAAACGTACACTATAATTTTTAAGGAGGTGTGCAATGCAAATAAATCCAACCTTAAGTTTGATCTCCGCTCAAATGGGGTTCACTTCTCGAGTGGCAAGTGATGCTGCCACAGGGCCTGAGGCAACTCTTGCCATGTCAAGGGCTATTGCTCAAGAAATGGCAAAGCTTGAGCAAGATAAAGTACAAACTCCGGATCCAACCACCGAGTCACGGGTTACCGATGAAAATGTTGATGAGAATGGACATAATAGGCAATTTGCCCGTGAACAAAGAGGAAAGAAAGAAGTTGAAGAAGAGGAGGAGGAACAAGTGAGAACCTCTGCCGATCCCATGGTCGGTAATCTCTTAAATATTAAAATTTAATTGCTTTTCATAACTTTATTGTCTCATATCCAAAATGTATAAATTTTGGCAGGGATTTTTTTGCTTAAATATATTTTAATGACGATTTATATTAACAACGTATAATATGAATAAAATTTCAATTAATAAATCATTATAAACATTCAAAACACTGGACAAAATTATGCTCTCATTATGGGTAGTTCTTTTATTTACCGGTATCGAATTGATTTTGCTGGTGGCAATACTCTTTTTCTTTTTGCGCCTTCGACGCTCAGAGAATTTAGTGCAAAAACTCCAAGCAAATCAGGAAATTTTGCTGGCACGCTTACAACATAATGCCGAACTTGAAAAAGAATTAGTGGCTACTTTTGCTCAGCGTCAAGCCGAATTGCGTACCCTTGACACACGCATGGAAGACAGAGCAGAGGAATTACGCCGTCTTGTTTCTCAAGCTGAAGGTATTACTCGTTCCCCTCAATTTTTACGTGAATTGATTTTGAACCAACACGGTCGTGGGGTGAGTGCCAATCAAATTGCTAAAAATGCCGGTCTGACCGTTGATGAAGTTGAATTGATTTTGACTCAAGCCGGTGCCGTAAAATCTTAATCATCGAAATTAATTGCTGGTTGTAACAATTTTGTAACATTTCCACCATTTTTTTGACGCAAATTCTTCCTTTAATCATCCGGTTGCTGGGTTATATTTTATATCCTTTTCCAACGTCGACTAGATAGACAGATTTATACAAGGCTCTGCTCATCTTATTGCGCAGAGCCTCCATACAGGAAAACACATGTCCGATGAATTAGTGCTCATTGTGGAAGATGAAAAAGATATCCGTGAATTATTAGCTTTTAATTTGGAACGTGAAGGCTTTGAAGTTTTACAAGCCGAAGATGGGCTTATGGGACTTGAACTTGCACGTGCCCGTCATCCTCATATCATTTTACTTGATGTTATGCTGCCCAAAAAAGATGGTTTTCAAGTGTGCCGTGATCTTGAGCGGGATGCAAGTACCGCTCACATCCCCATTATTATGTTGACCGCAAGGGGTGAAGAGGTGGATCGAATTGTTGGGCTTGAGCTTGGCGCCGATGATTATGTGGTAAAACCTTTCAGCGTTCGAGAGCTTATTTTGCGCATTCGTGCCATTTTGCGCCGTCAACAACAAGTACAAAAAAATCCGAGTTTACAAAAGCATGGCATACATCTTGATCCGGCAGCGCATGTGGTTTCGGTGCAAGGTATTCCGCTGGATTTAACAGCCACAGAATTTCGCTTACTGGAAGACGTTATGCGCCATGCCGGTTCGGTGCGTTCTCGAGAGCAATTGCTTAACAGCGTTTGGGGCTATCAATTTGAAGGCTACGCTCGCACGGTGGATACGCACGTAAGGCGTTTACGTGCAAAGCTTGGAACCTGCGCCGAAAGTCTCGAGACTGTGCGAGGTGTCGGTTATAGATTCAAAGCATAATCACAAAATTATTAGTACATAAGAGCATATTATGTCCATGCGCCTTAAGTTTTTTTTCATAGCCTTCGCAATTATTTTTATTTCACTTGTGTTTTTACCACAAGTGATTAAAACTCTATTGCGCCAAGATGCATTCCAATATTATTTAGCTTGTGTATTTTTTTCCTCGGCGGTAGCGGTAGTCATAAGCTATGTTATACATTTTTTAGTGCAAAAAGATTTGAATCAAGTTCGTGATTTTGTAACTGAACTCAATCACGGTCAACGCCATAAGCGATTGCCAAGCAGTACTGCCACTGCCCCCTTGACCGCTCCCATCAATGCCATGATTACGCATTTTGAAAGCTGCATTCATGATTTACGTGCCAATAACAAACAATTGCGTACCATATTAAATACCATGGATGAAGGCGTGCTTGTTTTGACGCAAAGCGGAGCCATTGAACATTACAATAAAGCCTTGCTGCATATGTTTGCGCAAGTGGAAAATTTTAAAGGTTCACAAGTGGTGGAAGCTATTCCCGTTCCCGGTTTGCAACAAGCTGTGGATGAGATTTTGTCCGATTCTGCGCAAAACAGTATTGATGAAGAAAAAAATTATGATTCATTACGTTTAGAGCTTGCGCCGCACAGAGTTTTTTCCGTGCATGTTACCAGAGCAAGCAACAATGATTTGGCTCTCGGTGCAGTGGTGGTTTTCCATGATATCAGTCCCATTGTGCGCCTTGAAAGAATACGTCGTGATTTTGTGGCCAATGTTTCCCATGAATTACGAACACCTTTAACCGTCATTCAAGGCTATGCAGAAACACTGAGTAGTACCAAGGATTTTCCCGAAGAATATCGACGCTTCATTGAAGTAATAGGCAGAAACGGTGCCTATCTTGCTCGTATGGTGGAAGAATTACTTGCTTTGGCACGCCTTGAAAATACTCACATCCCCCTTAATGTACAAGCCATTTCAGCCATGGAAAGTTTGCAGGCGGCCATAGCCTTATGTCGCCAGCCACTGGATATACGTCAAATCCGAGTAAAAATTGAATTTGACACCGAAATATTACTTTTAGCAAATGTACAACATTTAACACAAGTATTTCGAAATTTGCTTGAAAATGCCGGACGTTATGCCCCTGAAAATGACGAAATTGTGGTAAAGGCGCACAACATACCGGCAGATGCCGCTGAAAATGCAGGAATGACAATTTTTAGCATTTGTGATAAAGGTATCGGAATAGCCGAAAATGAGCAAACACGCATTTTTGAGCGATTTTACCGAGTGGAAAAGTATAGAACTCAAGGCTCTACCGGTCTTGGTCTTGCCATATGTAAACATACTGTTGAACGTCTCGGCGGACATATTTGGGTGGAAAGTCCGTCGGCAGGCTTCGCTACAGTTTTTCATTTTACCATACCCACCTTTTTTGGAGAGTAATGTGACCGTAGATCATAAATTATCAGCAAAAAATGTTGACTTTTTTTACGGATCTGCTCAAGCCTTATTTGACGTAAGTCTTGAATTTCCCGTAAACAAAGTAACAGCTCTCATCGGCCCGTCAGGTTGTGGCAAGAGCACTTTTTTGCGCTGCTTAAATCGTATGAATGACCTCATACCCGGCGCAAAAGTTAAAGGTAATATCACCCTCGACGGACAAGACATCAACGCAGCAAGTTCCGATGTGGTGGCATTGCGCCGCAAAGTAGGTATGGTTTTTCAAAAGCCAAACCCCTTTCCTAAAACCATATTTGAAAATGTAGCCTATGGTTTACGGGTTAATGGTATCAAAGACGAAAGCTTCATTGCCGGTACCGTGGAAGATGCTCTCAAACGTGCTGCCATTTTTGAAGAAGTCAAAGATCGTTTGCATACTTCAGCACTGGGGCTTTCGGGCGGGCAGCAACAACGCCTCTGTATTGCCCGTGCCCTTGCCGTGGGGCCCGAAGTTTTACTCATGGACGAGCCGGCTTCTGCCCTTGATCCCATAGCGACACAAAAAATCGAAGAAGGCATTCATGAGTTGAAGCATCAGCTTACAATTATTATCGTTACCCACAATATGCAACAGGCTGCCCGAGTTTCTGACTTTACAGCTTTCTTTTATATGGGTAAACTCATCGAACATGACATAACGGATCTTATTTTTACCCGTCCTGCCAAAAAACAAACTGAAGATTATATCACAGGGAGGTTTGGTTAATGTTAATTAAAGAAAATCATTTACAACAAATGCTTGTAACTTTACGCACCAGACTTTTAGTCATGAGTGCCATGGTAGGTTTAGCCCTTGATGATGCCTGTAAAGCCCTCAAAGAAAGCGATGTGGGCAGAGCCAGTGCCGTCATTGACGGCGACGAAGCCATCAACGACTTGGAAAACGAAATCGACGCCATGGCATTGAGCATTCTGGCCCGTACCCAACCCGTGGCCATTGACCTGCGCCTTGTGGTTTCTGCCATGCGCATGGTACTCGATCTTGAACGCATTGCCGACGAAGCCGCAAGAATGGCAGAATTTACCATTCTCATCGGCGGTACTTGGGACGTAGATTCGGAAATCACTCAAGATATTTCCAAACTCATGAAAACGGCACAGCACATTTATACCTCTGCCATAGATGCTTTCCGGGACGGTGATGCTAAAAAAGCCTTGCGTGTACGCCAGCACGAAGATGAGGCCGCACTCCTCGACGTGCGCATCTTACATAGACTCACGGATAATACCACCTTTGATCCGCACTTGTCCATTTATCTTATACTTATAAGTCGTACCCTCAACCGGGTCTGGAGGCAATCCATGAATCTGGCTGAGCATACTTATTTTATTTACGCAGGTGAAAACTTAAAACATAAACGTGTGTAAATGGAATTTATTTGAGGATTAACCTAGTGTCTTGCTTTATTCAAAAACTTAGATTTTATTAAAACAGTCAGGTTATTGTGAGTTAAATTTTGTGAATAATTATGAACAAAATTTTTGCAATTAGACACTAGAATCCGGCAATTAAATTGCTAAAAATATCCAGAAGAAATTGCTTCATAGGTCTTACCTCCTTCGCGAAGGAAGCTATTACCATACTCTGCCAAAGGTGAAATAGCAAAGTTTTATTGACTTGGTAAGGTGGTTGGCGTTTTGCTTTGTTCAAAAACACTGATTTAAATAGTCGATACTGAAAAACTCATTTCCATGCATTTTTCAGTATCGACTAAGCACTATAGAATCGAAATAAGTTATTAATTATCCTTTCTTTAAATTATCCATAATTGTATTTAATCCATTGGTCAGATCTTTAAGGTCAAGCACTGCATTATATGATGCTTTGGCTCCTTCGGCTACGCTGCCGGTAAGGTTACGCAGTTCGGCAGTGCGGGTGTTTATTTTTTCGATGGAATTAGATTGCTCATGACTGGCAGAGGCAATGGACTTAGTTTCATTGGCAGTATTTTCAATCATATTCTCAATGTGCGCCAATGCCTCACCGGCATTGTGTGCCACAGTGGTTGATTCACTTACGTAAGCAACAGTTTGCTGAATGCCTTGCATATTTTCTTCGGCACCTCGCTGAATGGTAGAAACGGTTACGTCCACTTGCTTGGTAGCCTCCATAGTTTTTTCTGCAAGTTTACGAACTTCATCAGCCACCACGGCAAAGCCGCGCCCTGCCTCTCCGGCACGTGCGGCCTCAATGGCAGCATTAAGAGCAAGTAAATTGGTTTGATCTGCAATATCATTAATAATACTCATTACTTGACCAATATCTACTGCTTGAGTTTTAAGCTCCGACAAGCTTTGTTGCATAGTTTTGGCTTTTTTCTCAATTTCATTCATGCTGTCCACCAGCTCGAAAACCAAATTCTTACCTTTTTGAGCTTCAACTCTCGTATCTTCGGCAAGCCCTGCAGTGGTTGAGATGCTGCCTGCCACACCAACCACAGATGTATTTAACTGGGTTATGGCAGTGGCGGTAGCATCTACACGCTCCTGTTGCTCTTGAGTTTTTTTGCCTGCTTCATTGGCTTGTGACGCAAGCACGCCAATGGCATTGCTTAATTGTTTAACAATGGTACCTATTTGCTCTGCGATGGATAAAACACCTTCTCGTCTTGCTTGATCAGCTGCCAATTTGGCATCTTCGGCCGCTTCATAAGCTCTTTGTGATTCTTGTAAAGCTTGTTCCGCTTCTTTCATTTTACTGTTGGCAGTTTCTATTAATTCAATGAGTTTATTCACCATGCTCATGAGGCTTCGATGCAATAAGCCAATTTCACCTGTAAATTTTTTTTCGTCTTGCGGTATGGCTTGTAAATCACCTTCTGCCACGGCATGAGAGGCATTGGCCAGTGTTACAATAGGTGTTGCAATGGATTTTGCCACAGCAAAAGCAACAATCATCATTACCAAAGCAATAATAATACCTACACCTGCAATCCCAAGAGTTACGTCAGCAGCCCCGGCATATACTTCGTCGCGTTCTTGAAGCATAATAAGGCTCCAATTATTGGGCGTGGTTTTTATGGAGGCAAGCCAGCGAACTCCATTGATTGTGACCTCTTTATACCCATTTTTTAAATTGCGAAGTTCTTGCAGTGCTTTGGCACCATCACCCGGTATATCCTGAATGCTTTTGCCAAGCCAACGCTGAGCTACCGGAGTATCGGAGCCGGAATTTTTGGGGTCACTGACAACCTGATCAAGACTGTCCACCAATAAAACATAACCCGTTGAACCAACCTTCACCGAACCTGTTTCATTGGTTAAAGTATTGAGTGAAATATCAATGGCCATTACTCCGGTTGTTTCATATTTATCATTTTTAATGGGGGTTGCCACAGTAAAAACAGCGTCTCCATTATCAGAAATATAAGCTTCGGTAAGGATACTCTTGTCGGCTCTGACGGTATCAATATACCAAGGTCTTTTGCTTGGATTAAAGCCGGCACTGAGGGCATCATTGGGCGCTTGTGTTATCCCACCTGCATTATTGCTCACATAAACAAGTAAATAAGCAGGGTATGCTTCATGGACACGCATAAGAGTTTGATAAATTTGTCGCTCCGGTATGGGCAATTCTTCACCGATGGGTTTAACAGACTGTGTTGTGTCTACATAACTTGTTATGGTATCAATATTTTCACGGATAAGCTGTGACGAGGCTAAAAATTTTACCATGGATTGCGCCGAATTGAAAAAATTTTGCGCAAAACCATCCATGCGATCAAGTTGTGCTTTGCTGTTAATTTTATAATTATTTTCAAAAACATCATCCATTTCATAAGAAGCCATGACAATTACACCCACAATTGAAAGTGCTACGGCAACAGTCATGGCAAATAAAATTTTACCACGGATCTTCATAATCTTACTCCAAGCTAAAAATTACTTATAGGATTAATAAACGATTTTCGTGAAACAATGCGAAAAATGGTTATAAATGCTATGTTTTTTTTCATCATATTACATAATTATAATCGGCAAAATAAAAAAAATAAATAGAGCACGGGTAAAATATAAAAATTTTTGAAAGTGAGCACAGCCATCAAAAAGATCTCTTACTGTTGGAAAAGTACCATTAACCACGAAGTATTAAGGTAATATACAAATGATGTATCTTACATCTTGGCATTCGTTGCCTTTTATGCCATAAATGAACTTGAAAATGAAATCTTGTCCATACAATAACCTAGCGTAGCAATAAGGCTCTCACTTACGCTTCCTTAATTGGCGGATCAAGCTTCAAAACCACAAAAGGAGAAAAGTATGCGACCGCATGTGACATCTGTATCTCTGAGTCTTTTTTCACAAAGAACATTGTTTTCTTTGTTGTTTTTTAGTTTTTTTGTTTTGAATGTGACAACAGCTCATGCTGCACAAATCTTTTTGAAACCTGAACTAAAATACCGCCCCATATGGAGCACCGGTTCCATCACGGTGGATTTTGTTCCCGATGAAACAAAATGCAAAGCCGCACATGGTGGTAACTGGAGAGAAGTATGCGAAGATGTTTGGCTTGGCAAGCCTTGGACAGTGGCGCAAGGTATTGTAACCGAAGGTTGGCCTGAAGGTGAATGGATATGGTCATCTTCCAATCAATTGCGTTTTACGCCAAACGCTTCATGGAAAAGCAATACCAGATATAGAGTCGATGTGGGGAATCTTTCCTTACCTCCTCGGGTAACTTTAACCAATAACTGGGAGAGCTTCACCAGCATTCCCCGCAGTGCGGAGATGGACAAGCCTAAAATTTGGATTGACCCTTCTCCCAAATCAGAACATGCCATAACTTTTTCCATGACTTTTACCGAAAGCATGAATAAAGAAGCACGTGCTGCCTTGGAAAAGCGTGCAAGCATAAGTACCTCGAAAAATTCCGGCCTCACCTTGGGCAAAAGTAAGTGGGTATGGCTTGATGATTATACTCGTGCCGTGGTTAATGCTGTTATTCTCAATTTGCCTCCCAAAAAATCCATAGCCACGCTCACTCTTCCCGGAGTGCGTCCTTTGTGGCGCGAAAAAAATAAATGGCATTTTCCGGATCGTGCCGCCATTAAAGAATTTGCCGTACCCGGAACCGACGGTATTTTTGACCTTAAAAGAGTATACCTTGAAGACTATGAAAATAAATCTTTGCAAATGGAACAACACATTGTTTTCAACTTTACTCAACGTGTTCCTCCCGAAGAGCTCTTAAAAAATATTACCATTTTAGAATTGCCTTTAAAACGTGGCAAAGAAAATATTTTGCCAAGTAATTGGAAACAAGGTAAAATTTCTCCTCAAAATATGCAAGATGCACGTAAATTACAACCACAATTGGTGCGTTTGCCCGATGAAAATGAAGATTTTATACGTCTTCGTATTGATACCACTCCCGGTCACTATATTTTATGGAGTATTAACAAAGACTTTGGCCCAACCAATAATAAGGGGATAAAAACTTCTCTTGGTTATAACCTCGAAAGCATTGAACGTATTTCCGACGGCAATGCACGTCTTGATATTTTGCAAGCCGGTAACGTGCTATCACAGCAAAGTGATATAGCCTTGGTCAGTGAATATGTGGACAGCATTCGCTGGACTGCCTATCGCTTCCGTGATGAATCCTTGGCATTGCCTTTTATTACCTCCTTTGATGACAGCATTGAAGACAGCCAAGGTAATGCCACAAGTGTTGTGATCAGCGGTGAAATACCACTTAAGACCACGGCAGTTGATTCAAAAAGTTATACCAGTAATCCCATTTTTAGCACTTTGAGTGCCAAAAAAATCTTTGGTACCGAAAATGGCGATGTGAAACCCGGGCTTATTTATCTTAAGCTTGAGGGCATGAAAAAAGGTGAAGTGGAAACGCAAACCTATCGCATCATGATGTATTCCAATATGGGTATGGTGCTTAAAAAATTGCCCGGCGGCAAAACCGAAGCCTATGTCAGTTCCTTAACCGAAAACAAAGCATTGCAAGATGTACGAGTGCAAATACTTGGTTATAATGGCATTGCCATAGCCGAAGCAAAAACCGATGCCGGCGGTAAAGCAGTGTTACCGGATACTTCGCATCTTAAAAATGAAAAAGCACCTACTGCCGTTATTGCTCGTAACAATGATTCCGGCAATGAAACGGACATGCTTTGGATGAGCCTTGAAGATTATGAACGTAATGTTAATCTTTCCAATTTTGCCGACTTAACCGGCAGACAAAGCAGCACCAATACGCTCAATGCCTTTGTTTTTGCCGAAAGAGGCTATTTCAGACCGGGCGAAGAGTTGCGCTTCGGTACCCTTTTACGTGCCAATGATTGGAAGCTCTTACCCCATGAAATGCCATTATTTGCTACCATTTATGACGAAATGGATCGCAAAGTATTTCAAAAAGCATTTAAAGCCGGTGAAAACATACACAGTTTCACTTGGAGCATACCCGAAAGCGCCATGACCGGACGCTATCGCTTAAGTATTTCCACTCCCACGGAAAAAAATACTCCCGGCTTGGTGCTTGGTTCTGCCACCACCAGAGTGGAAATGTTTATGCCCGATACTTTGCGCATTAACACAGATTTAATCAATGTTATCGGTTCACAAAATGAAGTACCTTCCCTTACCACCAAGGGCTGGCTCGTTACCTCCGATAAACCCGGAAACACCGCTTTAAGAGTAAAGTTGGATACGCTTTTTGGTCAAGTGGCTGCCGGTAGACGTATTACTGCCGTCATGAAGCTTTATCCTGCCACCTTAAACTTTAGTGGCTATGAAGATTACACTTTCCAAGATACTTCTCCCTTCTTTGCCAAGGGCAGTGACCCTATTACCCGTCCTCTGACGCCTACCACCTCCGACGCTAAGGGTATAGCCGTTTTACCCCTTGATTTTACACAATGGCGTTTTGGTACCTTGCAATGCGTCATCAATACCGAAGGTTATGAACCCGGTGGTGGACGTGCGGTAAGTCAAGAAAAGCGTTTCTTGCTTTCCCCGCTTCCTTTCATGTTGGGTTATAAAGCCGGCGAAGGCGCCGACAACAGAAACTTCATCATGAAAGGCAGTACGGCAAAATTGCAATTCCAAGCCATTGATTCCATGGTTAAACCTATTAATCCCGGAAACTTGGTTTTTGCCATTGCCCGTCGTAATACGGTCACTTCCTTGGTCAGTGATTCAAGAGGTCTGTATTCATATACCGAAACTTCTGTGGATACCCCCATTTCTCAAGGGGAACAAACTATGTCCGCAGACGGTACCTTGCTTTGGGACATTCCCACCCAAGAAGTGGGCGATTATATCTTGACGGTAAAATTACCCACAACGGATAACAGTAAAGAAAGCAAATTGGCGCATATTCCTTATAGCATTGTGGGCAATGACGATTTGCGTCCTGCTTTGCTCAGCAACTCCAGGTTGCCCAAGGCGCATTTACATTTGAAGAGCGATAAGGTCAGTTATGAAGGTGGCGAAGCAGCCAAACTTATGATTACCGCTCCTTATGAAGGTATGGCTCTTATTTCCTTGGAAAGAGATACCGTTGCCGCACATAAATGGGTAAAACTCCCCATGGGCAGCAGTATGCACGAACTTGACATTCCCGAAAACTTTACCGGACGTGGTTATATTCAAGTGCTCATGGGACGTTCGCCTGAATCCGAAAGCATTTTCTTGCAACCACAAAGCGTGGCCATGACTACTATTTCCGTGAATACGGCAAAACGTGAGCAAAAGCTTGCCATCACCGCACCGGAAAAAGTTCTCCCCGGTAAACCTTTAAGCTTTACCATTAAAAATACGCAAGGCGTACCCACCAAGGCTTTGATTTTTGCCGTGGATGAAGGTATTTTGCAACTTTCCCATTACAAAACTCCAAATCCATTACATTACTTACTTTTGGACAGAGCTTTGGAAGTGACCACAGCTCAACTCTTTGATCGTCTCATGCCCGGTGATAAAAAAATCATGCAACGCCTCTCAGCCTTTGGTGGCGGTGCTTACGGTGATGCCTTTGCCGGTATGCTCGGCAATTTCCAAAATCCTTTCAAACGTAAAAACGAACCACCCATGACATGGTGGAGCGGTGTGGTGGACATTCCTGCCGACGGTCTGAGCATGGAAATCCCCATTCCCGATTATTTCAACGGCTCCTTGCGCCTTATGGCAGTGGTCAACAATGAAGAAAGCGTGGGCAATGGTTTTGCAAGGGTTTTTGTGCAAGATGAGCAAGTGCTTACGCCGCAATTACCTACCATGGCCAGCCTTGGCGATAAATTTGAAGCAGGGCTTGCCATTACCAATACCACGGACAATCCCGTTACCTTAAAATTGACCTTGGTGCTTGACGAAACAAGTTCCACCAAGGGAGTGAGCTTCAGTGGCTTCCCGACAAGCGTCACTCTTGCTGCCAAGGAAGAAAAATTGTTGCCGATTACCGTCAATGCCGGTCAAGAACCCGGTGAAGCCGTCTTGCGTTTTAGCGTTGAAGATGACAAAGGTATTGTGCGTACTCGTAAAACCAGTATGAGCATTCGTCCATCTGTCTTACCACGCTATAGTCAACAATCTTTAATTATTAATCAATCTACGGATTTATTCACCAAGCGTAATTTACTTGCCTATGATGCAAAAACATCGCTGGCACTTTCGCCCGTACCCTTACCGCTTTTGCAAAGTGCGCTGGCTTACCTTGAATATTATCCTTTTGATTGCGTTGAACAAACTTTGAGTAAAGCCTTCCCCTTGGTCATGCTGGTGAATACACCGCTTGGGCAAGAGCTTTCCAAAACAGCAGGCTATCTCAATACCAAAAACATGGAAAAAAGTCTGCAAAATGCGCAAAACGTCTTATTATCTTCTTTCAAACCCTACGAAGGCATTAGCATGTGGGTTGACAGAAATGATGTAGACTTGTTCTTGACCGCTTATGCCGCCGATTACCTCTTGGCATTGCATGATGCCAACTTACCCGTTCCTCCCGGCATGATGCCACAACTTTTCAATACCTTGGAAAGAAGCATCAATGAAAGCCCTCGTACTTTATCGCAATTACGAGCATTTTCTTATGCTTCATGGGTATTGGCAAGAGCAGGTTATGTGGTCAGCAGACAGCTTGAACTCAATGAAAATTACATTGAAAGAGAAGAACTCAAAGACAGCGACATTTATAATACGCTCATGGCCGGTGCCTATGCTACCTTATATATGCAGGAAGAGGCACAAAGACATTTGCGTATGGTCATTGGTCAACAAGCGGAAACATGGGAAATAAGCAATGGTATGTTTGACATCTTGGCGCAATATGGTTTGCACGCTCGTGTGCTTGCCAAGCAATTCCCCAAAGAATTTGCACAAGCCGTACCCTTCTTGCAAAATTCCATGCTCGAAGGACTAAACAAGTACCATGCAACCTTGGGAGCGTCCATGGCTTCCCTTGGACTTATGGAAATTGTTAAATACTCGGCAGAGCAAGACCAAGATGTGCAAGGTATGCAAATCACTTGTAATAGTTATGCAAAGAACATAAAGCAAGCGACATCGCCTGTGGCACAAATGTTCCCAAATCTTTACATGCTTAATGCCCCCGCTTGCACCAATTTTGGCGTGCGTATGCCTAAGGAGAAAAAACTCTTTGCGCAAATCCAAAGCTATGGCTTTGACAGTCAAGCCCCTAAAAAGGCATTGGAGCAAGGTTTACGTGTTCAGCGCACAATGACTAAACTTGACGGTAACGCCTTTACCGGCAAAATCGTGCAAGGTGAAGTTTTGCGTGTGGATGTGGACGTGAAACTCTTAAATCAAGATTTTGCTCCCGTGGTATTGGTAGACCTTATCCCCGGCGGTTTTGAATTGGTACTTGACCATGAAGACGATACCAGACCGTCCGACAGCATGAGCATTCGCCGTGACGAAGATAGGCTGATAGTTTTTGTAGATGCCGTAAGAGAAGCAAAAAGCGTCACCTATCATATTCGTGCCATTACCAAGGGTGACTTTGCTTTGCCTCTGTCTCAAGCCGAAGGTCTCTTTGACAGAAGTTTGCAAGGACATACCAAGGGCGGCGAGAAAGTGCAGGTGCTTGCACCATAATTTTGTGCGCATTTAACTTTTAATGTGGTTAATGTTTTTAATGAGCTTTCTTGTGGGGGGAACTTTTGCTTGCGCCAAAAAGTTCCCCCCACACCCCCTTGTATAGACCCGCCCTGAATGTCAAGCGATTTTTTACACAATACGAAACGAATGC
>CAYJHV010000012.1:0-14278 GCA_964369825.1 uncultured Desulfovibrionaceae bacterium
TTAATGGTAAGTCCCATAACATTCCTCCATGAATGTTTTGTTGCCAGATGGAGCACACTTGCACGATTGCGTCCTTGCAATCTTCCATCGACGATACTCTTCTCTAAGTTTCAATAACAAAGTTCAGAAAAGAGTCAGTTGAAAATAGTACATTATAGTTATGTACAACCGTTTGCCATATGCGTGTAGGCAAAATTTACCCACTACGCTTACTTATTGTTAATAAGCAATTTATATTCCAAAAACAATACAAAAATGCATTTTTTTTGTATAATATTTATTTTTTTTCGTGAATATTAGTTAAAAACCAAATATAATGTTCTCATTTTTTATGCTTTGAAGTTCAATTACTCACTTTTTACGTATGTAATTTTTTCCTCCGGGAAAAATTTGCATACTTTCCCTAAAGATTTTTAATAAATGCTATTTAAATCTACTTATTAATTGAAAACGCCATAAGCAATTGCCATCATTTATTTATTGTAAAATCAAACCAAAATCATGTTTTTTTACCGTCAATAGATTGCATAATCTTAAAGTAAAAGATTCAATGCCAAGCGTGGAGTGGTATTTGCTTGTCCAAGCATGGCAACAGCCGTTTGAGCAAGAATTTGATTGCGCACAAAAGTAGTCATTTCGGCAGCTATATCTGCGTCAGAAATTCGTGATTCAGCCGCTGTTAAATTTTCTGACTGCACTGTTAAACTACTTACTGTGGCTTCCAAGCGATTTTGCATGGAACCAAGATAACCACGTATACTATCTTTAGAAACAATGGCAGCATCAACAGCTTCTAAAGATGCTTGGGCTTGTTCTATGGTCGAAAGTGTATAACCGGCATTTTCTGCACTGCCGATACCAAGACCAAGAGCAGATGCTGTGCTGTTTCCAATTTGAATATAATAATAATCCTCCGCTGCGCTGTTTCCACTGCCAAATTGCACAAGCAATGCCCCTGAACTTTCAAGACCCGAACCATTGTGCGCAGTAGAAAGGGATCCATCAAGTAATTTTATTCCGTTAAAATCAGTGGCATTGGCAATGCGGGTGATTTCTGATGCCAAAGTTTGATATTCTGACTCGATTATTAAGCGTTGATCAGAAGTGTAAAGGCTTGAAGATGCTTGCATTGCAAGCTCTTTCATACGCAAAAGCTGTGTATCAATAACACCTAGAGCATCATCAGCTGTTTGCAAAAGTGAAATAGCATCATTAGCATTGCGCACGCCCTGATTAAGGGCAGCAATATCCGCTCGCATAAGCTCACGAATGGCAAGACCGGCAGCATCATCGGCTGCACTATTTATACGTAAACCGGTATAAAGCCTTTGCATTGAGGTCTGCAGATGACTATAGTGCATTCCAATGATATTGGCAAGATTTAATGCCATTGGATTGCCATAAATTAACGAAGCCATAACATTCCTCCTTGAATGTATACAAATATGGAGGGCAGCCATATACTTTCCTCCATGAAAGTCCATCTGCCTTACATTGCTCATCGGCAAATTTTTCCTAGCCATTAGGGTGCTAGGCAAATTTTTCCTATTTTTTTTATTTCTTGAAAAATGACAATTTTTAAATAATAAAACTTTAATAATCAACAAATTAAACTTAAATACTTTTTGAATTTTCTAAAAGTATTGCCTTTTTTTATAACTTTATATAACCTACAGGCATCGGTATTTTTTCTTGATATTGCATTTTAAGATTCAGCTTAGCGCATTGCGCAAACATTTTAAATATTGCCCATGTTTAATGCACCGAACATTGGGGGAAAGAGTTGAAGAGGCTTCATCTTTCCTTCAAAGTAAATGTGTGTAAAGGGGGAAAATATGCATAACGGAAAACTTGTCTACCTTATGGGGCCCTCAGGCGCAGGAAAGGATACCCTTTTACATCATGCTAAAATTTTATGCCGTGAAAAAGCAACTCATTTACGCCCTTTACATATAGCTATTCGCTATATTACAAGGCTTGGCAGTCATGGTTCCGAAAGGCATATTCCTTTACACGAGCAAGAATTCCTTTCTTTATTGGCGCAAGGTTTTTTCATGCTTCACTGGCAAAGCCATGGATATTACTATGGAATTTGTCAAGATATTAATGAAGCTTTGGCGCAAAATAATTTAGTTGTGATGAATGGTTCGCGCTCCTATCTTGCAAGTGCTCAGAAACTTTATCCCGATCTTATACCTGTACTCATAGACGCACACCCTGACGTTTTAAAGCAAAGACTTGTGAGTCGTAACCGTGAAAATGCGACAGAAATCAGTGCTCGCTTACGCATGAACTTATTTTTAGGGAAAAAAGTTCCGAATATGTATACCATTGATAATTCAAACTCTTTGGAAGAAAGTGTGCATACATTTAAAAATTTGCTTACTCAGCTTCGAACCATACAAGGAAGTCCAAGTCGGCATGTCATTGCTCCGCATTTAAATCTTGGACAGGTGGGAAAAAACGCTTTGCAATAAAGCTACCCCATTAGAAAGTATATGAACAAACGCTTAGAGCATTGACACTAAATTTTTTTTAAAAATCATAACAATTCCAAGCGAAATTACCATAAGAAATTGCCGGAAAGACGCATAAGAAATGGACTGTTCCGGCAATTTTAGGGATTAAAATATATTGTTCATTGTCTTGCTATGGAAATACTTGCTCAAAATAAGCATCAATTTCATCTTCTCGCACATTTATGGGATAACTCACGGACATGTATCCGTCACCGGAAAAACTACGGTCCACTTCCACAAGCAAATGTACCATATCTTGGTCAACAATAAAGCTCAGCTCCACTTCGTTGACGGTACGGCTACTCCAGTTAAAAATACGAGCAGAAGCCGGACGCATTTCAATTTCCTGATAAATACCTGAATGACTAGAAAATGTAGATGTTTTTAGATAGCCTTTTTCCACATCAACTTTCATGAAATTAAGTCCATGTTGCAAAAATTTATTGATCATCATTTCAACGGCAGGGTGTGGTAAAATGGTAAGGTAGTCACGGTCGCCGCTGTCAAGACCGGATTCAATGTCAAGGTCTGTATGAATCCAAACTTTGGTTTCATTTCTTCCTGCTGCAATGGATGTTATTGGCGTTTCAGAAGGAAGGATGAAACTAAATGGAATTTCGTATTTTTCATGCGCCTCAACTTTCATGGCTTGCTCCAATTGCAAACTTCCTATGGCCACGGATCTATGCAGGGTATCCTCTCCAACCTCTTCCTTGGCCACGGTCATAACAGAAACAGTGACACTGTTAATATCTTGGTCTATTTTTCCGCCTTGAATATGCACGGTACCTTCAACCACATCTCCCTGATATAAAGTCATATTTTTAAGAACTGTATCAATTTTTGCACTGCCAATACCGACCTTGGCTAAAATTTTATCAAACATATGAATTCCTCGCTGGCTAAATTAAAGTGAAATTATTCAAACCTACCTCTGACTTTTATAGCAATTCCATGCGTAATTACCATACCTTGAGTCTTTATCTTTCATGACTATAGCTAATTATTTATTTTTGTAAACGGCGTTTTTACATAAAAAATATGCATAAAAACTCAATTATAAATAATTTCAGAGACTTGACAAACCCTAGAAATACCTGTATATGGTTCGACATCAAACTATATCAGGTTTTTTTGCATGAATAAAATACAAGATGAAAACGAATCAAAAAAAATAGTTAAGCATATTTACGGACTGCGCACCGCCATAGATAATTATTTGGTACGAAGCATTGAAAATTCAGGCGCCAAGGGGTTAATGGTATCACACGGCGATATTTTATTACAATTATACCAAAAAGACAGGCGTTCCATGTCTCAAATTGCCGGCAGTATAGGTAAATGCAAAAGTACGCTGACAGTGCTTGTTGATAAACTTGAACAAGCTGATTTCATAAGGCGAGAAGCCAGTGAACAAGATGTACGTGTAAAAAATCTTTGCCTTACGGAAAAAGGAAGAGCCTTTGAAAAAAGTTTTTGGGAAATATCTGAAAATTTGAACGCTTGTCTTTGGGAAGGATTTAGTCCGAAAGAACAAAGTGAATTGCTTGCATCTTTACAAAAAATGCAAGCAAATTTGAATAAAATAAATTTTGCAAGCAAAAAATAATCTTCTTAATTTCTCACCAAGTAGTCTAAAATGATTGTTAACGGAAAAGTACAGCGCACAACTATGGAAAACATACGGAAAAATATTTTCCCTATACTTTTTTCCGCTTCTTTTTTTGTGTTCCTTTACTTGGGAATTTTTCATGTTTCCAAGGTCTATAGTTGGCAATTTGAAAAAGTTCTTCCGCATATTATTACTTTTGACGAAAATGGTTTTACGCTTGGAATACTGGTAAGCTCTCTTTCCATCACCTTACAATTGGTATTGGTAAGTCTTATTTTGGCTTTATGCATAGGTCTTTTGCTTGCCGCAATGAATTTATCGGCATCACCTGTAGCGCATTTGCTTGCCAAAAGTTTTATAGGCATTGTGCGCAACACTCCCTTGCTTATGCAATTGTATTTGGTATACTTTGTCTTTGCGCCAAGTTTGGCACTCAGTCCATTTTTTGCTGCTTGTCTTGCCATTGCCTGCTTCGAAGGTGCTTATATGGCTGAAATATTTAGGGCAGGATTTAAATCTGTTCCTTTTACGCAATGGGAAGCCGGTTTTTCGCTTGGTTTTAACACCATGCAAACAGGAAGATTTATTGTGCTTCCTCAAGCAGTAAATAATGTATTGCCAAGCCTCATCGGACAAATAGTTTCTCTTATTAAGGATACCTCCTTAGTCTCTGCCATTTCCGTGGCTGATTTAACTTTAAGGGCTTCGGAGCTTATCTCTGAAACCTATCTTTCCTTTGAAATTTGGCTTATTGTGGCAGCATTTTATTTATTGCTGACATCTTTTGTGAGTATTCCCCTTGCGTACTATGAAAAGTATCTCAAGAAGAATAAAGGTCTTGTACATTAATCTTTCAACCTTGGAGATGTTATGAAAAAAATTTTTCTCTTTGCCCTGCTACTATGTTGCATAAGTTTTAATGCTTTGGCAGCGCAATCTACTTTGGAAAAAGCTGAAAAACGTGGGGTATTACGTGTAGGGTTTTCATCCTTCGTACCTTGGGCCATGCAAAATAAAGCCGGTGAATTTGTGGGTTTTGAAATAGATGTGGCCACAAGACTTGCCAAAGATTTGGGTTTACGTTTACAATTGGTACCCACTGCTTGGGCAGGTATTATTCCGGCACTTTTGGCAGGAAAATTCGATGTTATCATTGGCGGAATGGGCATTACGCCTGAACGCTCTTTGCAAGTAAGTTTTAGCAAACCCTATGATTTCACTGAAATGGAATTACTTACCAACAAAGAAAAAGCCGGAAATTTCAAAAGTCTTGAGGATTTCAATAAACCGGAAGTTACCATTGTTACTCGTACCGGCTCCACTCCTGCCCTTTATATTAAAAAAATCTTACCCAAGGCTACAGTTCGCCAATTTGCCGACGAAGCCCCTTGTGTGGAAGAAGTTCTTTCCGGTCGTGCTCATGCCTTTTTAACTACAGCGCCGCTGGGTTCATTTTCTGTTGCCGACAATCCACAAAAACTATTTCTCCCCATTGAAATTACCGATTACAAAGAACCCATTGGAATGGCTGTTAAAAAAGGTGACACGAAGACCTTGGAGAAAATTAACGCTTGGATTAAAGCTCGCCACGAAGATGGTTGGCTTAAAGAGCGTGAGGCTTATTGGTTCAAAGGTAAAGATTGGGCAAAAAATCTATAAATATATCTGATGCCAAAATCATGAAAAAGCCCTGTACAATTATACCCGGAACAACGCCCCCAAGGTCTTGGTTGCAACTCAATAAAACAGACTATTGCCTACTTTTAATCCTTGTTCTTATTCTTTTGCTCATGCTTTGGAATATTTTTATGGACAATGATAAAATATGGCATTGGGATCGCCTTTTGCCCTATATTATTTTTGAAAATAATCAAGGTACATGGCAACTTGGTATGCTTGGCAAGGGTTTTTTTATGACAATTCGTTTAGGATTATGGTCATTCTTGGTGGCCATGATTTTTGGAATAATTGTCGGCACTTATACCGCCAATAGACGAGGACTTTCTGTCTTGCCTTGCACCTTATTTGTGCAAACCCTCAGAAATATTCCTCCGCTCATTTTTATTTTTTTGATATATTTTTTTTCAGGGCAATTTTTTTCCGATGCAGTTATGGTACTCCAAGACTTCACCTACACCCTTTCACCACAAGCACAGGAAATCATGAGCTATATTTTTTCACCTCCCATGCAAATGGAAGGTATGACCTCGGCAATATTGGCTCTTGGCATTTATGAAGGAGCTTATATTGCCGAAATTATACGTTCAAGTATTGAAAGCATTCCCAAAATGCAAAGAGAAGCGGCGGCTTCGTTAGGTTTTAGCAAATTTCAATCCCTTTGGCTTATCCAATTTCCCCAAGCAAAACCGGTTATGCTCCCCCCCCTTGCCGGACAAACAGTTTCCATCTTTAAAGATTCTGCCTTGGCAGCCCTTGTTTCTTTACCCGAATTAACCTTTCAATCTTTAGAGGTTATGGCAGTTACCAGATTGACCTTTGAGGTTTGGATTGTCTGTATGTGCGCCTATTTCCTTATTTCAAGAATCTGCACCCTTATCTTTAATTATCTTGAAAACAGGATACGTTGGAAAGCTATTAATTAGTTGACGCTGAAAAACGCATATCCATGCATTTTTCAGAAAAGCACGCCTACTCCAAATGCCCCTTCGGGGACGCCGGAAAGTGCATTCCATACCCTTATTTCAGGCATTTTATTTGCACAGTTTAACTAAAAAATTGTTTAATTTTAAATTGTTATTCCGTTTTTCATCGTCGACTAATTAAGAACTTTATAAAACTTCATGTAATCCCCCTTGATTCAATTAAATTTCCTGAAATCACCTGTTCTAAATTGTTTGCATTTATATAGTATTTGCTCTAACTTAATTTTTGAACTTGCCGATTAAAGATGATAAATTATATTAGCGGAGAAATTTATGAAACTAAACGTGAATGTGATTTTATTGCTGGTTGTATTGTTTGTGCTCAATTGTATGGCAGCGCTTATGGAATTAAGTTCCATGTGGGCTTTTATACTGATTGCGGTAACTTTTCTTTTATGTGCTTTGGGAATCTTTTTACTTTTCGCTGAAAAAAATAACAACGCTGAAGAGTTAAAAAACTTTTCTCACAAACTGCGTAGTGATATGGAAAATTTACAGACAAAATCTCAGCAATCGTATATTTCTTCAGTTTTTCAACCACTTCTGAATTTGCAAGAGCAATGGTTCAAAAAGTACACCGAAATAATGGGCAAAAATGAAGAATTGACCCGAAAGAATCAAGAATTGCAACACAGCATTACTGCTTTTAATACCCAAAAAACAGAGCAAGATAAAACTCTGGAAGATATGAAAAAAATCAGCAAAAAAGCTGCCGGTGTTACGACCAAATTAGCCGGGGGAGTACGTGAATTTTCCAACGTCGTAAAAGAAGTTGAGAAAGGCATGTCATCGCAAGTGTCACATCTTGCGGAAACATACGCTTCCATGAAGCTTATGCTAGAACAAACCGACGAGTCATCACTCAAGGTTCATGCTGCCTCCAAAGGTGCCGATTCTTCCAGAAAAAATGCCTTAATTGGTGCCAATGACGTCAAAACAGCCGTTACCAGCATAGAACTTGTGAAAGAAACGGTGCTCAGCTTACGGGAAACCATGAAAAGATTGGTGGAAAAAACTGCAAA
Source organism: uncultured Desulfovibrionaceae bacterium (assembly GCA_964369825.1). Taxonomy (GTDB): domain Bacteria; phylum Desulfobacterota; class Desulfovibrionia; order Desulfovibrionales; family Desulfovibrionaceae; genus CAYJAD01. The sequence continues at coordinate 7,817 of CAYJHV010000012.1, forward strand.
CATAGGCAAAGTTATGGGGGTTATCAATGACGTTGCCGATCAAACAAACCTGTTGGCACTCAATGCAGCCATTGAAGCAGCCAGAGCCGGTGAAGCCGGGCGAGGTTTTGCCGTGGTTGCCGACGAAGTAAGAAAACTTGCGGAGAAAACTATTCTGGCCACAAAAGAAGTGGAAGATGCCGTTTCAAGCATCCAAGAAGAAACAAATCTCAATATGCAAGCCGTAGCCAAAGCTGTGGAATATACGGTGGAAAGTGCGCAAAAAGCCACGCAAGCCGGTACATTTATGCATGATATTGTCAAAGGGATGGACGAAACCGCCGCACAATTAAGCGATATTGCCGCTGTTGCCGAAGCGCAATCGCAGACTAGCAAACAAGTCAATAAAACTCTTGATGTTGTGCAAAATGTCTCCGGAAATACCAGCGAACATATGCGCAACTTTATGCATACCCTCATCAGTTTTTCTAGCAGTGTGGACGAAATAGGTATTATTGTCCATGCCTTGGATACGGGCAACTTGGTTGCGGCAACTTCCTCCAATACTTTTATTACTTGGAACAAAGATCTTGTACTTGGGGTTGAACCCGTAGACAGTCAGCACAAGCAACTATGTGATTATATAAATCAATTATATACTGCCATGCAAAATAACGCCAATACTAAAGTACTGTCGAATCTCTTGGACAAATTAACTGATTATACGGTGACACACTTTAAAGCCGAAGAAGGCATTTTTGGCGCAAGTGCTTATCCCGAAACTCAAAAACATAAAGAAACTCATGAAAAATTTGTGGCAAAGCTTAGAGATTTCAAAAAGAAACTTGTCAGCGGCAATGCCACACTCAGCATTGATCTTTTGGAATTTCTTAAAGAATGGCTCATAAAGCATATTATGGGCACCGATAGACACTATGTAAAATACGTCAAAAAATAAGATTTGAAGTGATTTTTTGTGGATACGGAGAGCGGGTGACAAGCATGTCTTCATAAATTTTTGGCAAGCAACTTGCTCATACTTGATTGAATTGTATACATAAACAATGAAGATAGTATGTTTTTATGAAGTATGCTCTTGAGCTGAGATGCATTTGAGGTAAAATTTTTTAATAAAAATCACTTGCAATTTATGAAAAGGACGTATATTAACCCTGTCTTGACGATGAGAATAATTTTTTCTGATAAAGTCTTTTTTTCAAGAGTAAGTAATTATACTTTATAGGGAATGAAAACATTCCTTAAAATAATGAGAAATAAAGTTTCATGGAGGAACTGTCATATGAGCAGGGAATGTATTTTTTGTAAGAAAAAACCCCAGACCGGTAATTTAGTGAGTCACTCAAACATTAAAACCAAACGTCGTTTTAATCCTAATTTGCAGAAAGTGCGTCATCAATTTGCCAATGGAACCGTGCGTACCTTAACTGTGTGCACTCGTTGTATGCGTTCCGGAAAAGTGGTAAAGCCTCTTATTCGCAAAGCTGACTAAACCGAATTGTTCTCAAAAAAGCCTTTATCTAAATAAAGGCTTTTTTCATTTTAAATAAAATCTTTCAAATAGTTGCTTTAGTCTGAGTTCTGCCTACACAAGATCATATTTCGTGTTATACCCGAAATATGAACCGACTTTGAGTACGCATATACAGACAGATATAGTATGTTAAGTTGACATTGCTAGTGTCAACTTTTTAAAGGCACACTTGCTTTAGCACTTAACAGCGCAAATAAATTGCGCTTATGCCTACGCAGTGCTTGACTGCTCTCGCAGTCAAGATAGTAATTTCAAGTGAAATTACTATCTAGCCGAAAAAACAAACATCATTCACAAAAAAATTCAAGCATACTGTGAGCGTCACAGCCTGTAAAATATTTTTCAAACTCTACATCTTTAAGTTTTTTATGTATACATTCCTTGGTATAGGGGGTATTTTGCAAAAGTAATTCTAAATCTTCGGGAGTATCTTGCGCAAAAAAGTCGCCGAAAATTTTAGCTTCTTGAATAATGCCTTTGTGTACATTCAGGTGGCAAACTATGAGACCAAAAGGAAAGCGTTTCCTTTTTACTTCGGTAAAAACAGGAGAGGCTCCATAATTCCATGCATAACTTTCATATTTTTCTTGCATAAGCTTTTGGGCACCTGCGTACATCTGTTCCGTAAGCGTTATTTGTTGCGGTGCTATGCGCTCTATAAGCAATTTTTTTATTTTTTCCATAAGTTCTTGCGGTGAATTTTCTTGTGGTAACAGTTCATAAATATTAACCACACGACTGCGTATGGAAGCTATGCCCTTGGAGAGATATTTATCAGGAGAGCCGGTCAGTACCGCCCCAAGCATATCAAGGTCAAGATGCACAAGCAAAGTACCGTGATGCAATACTTTTCCTGAACGTCTGAGCTGTGCGGAGCCGGAGATTTTTTTCTCACCTACGGTAATATCGTTGCGAGAAGAAAAAGTAGCCTTGATACCGGCACTTTGCAAAGCTTCAACCATGGGATTGAGAAAAGTCGCAAAATCAATACCGTTTTTTTCATCTTGGGTCAAAGGACGAATGAAGGAAAAATTCACATTGCCAAGATCATGGTAAACTGCGCCGCCGCCGGTCATACGGCGCACCACAGGAAGATTGTGGTTTTCTACAAGAGTTTTATTGATTTCTTGATGTGTATTTTGATGTCTTCCCACAATGATGCAGGGTGCATTGTGCCAAAGCAAGAAATAGCCTTCATCTTGTGGTGAAAGTTGGGTAAAGAGCCATTCTTCAAGGGCAAGATTAAACATGGGATTTGTGCTTTGAATACAGAGAGATTGCATAGATTCTCCTTAAAATTATTAAGTGCTTGCATTGACATTTTATAAATTAAACTTAAATGTAGTAAACACTCATTTTTTTTGTGCAGTGTAATTGTTTAGAATCTTATAACTTTAAAAAACTACTTGCAAGTCGTTACATTTTAGCGCAATGTGCGGAAAGTTAGCGACAATTATCTTTTTATAGATTTTTTTTCATGCTGTCCATAGCTAGTTGACCTTTCTAAGTGCAAGAATTTACACATATTTATTGGAGCGAAAGATGACACGTAAAGATCGTACCGAGGGTATTTATAACCGTAAAGAAGTGCTGGATTATAGCGAACGCAAACAATTTTATCTTATTCAATTAAAAGATTTATTGTCATATGCATATCGTTATTCCGAAGATGTGAAAAAGCGTTTTGATCGAGCACAGTTTAACGTGGATAAATTTAAAACCATCACAGATATTAAGCATATTCCTATCTTAAAAAAGAAAGAGCTTATCTTTTTGCAATCCATGGGCCCAAGACTTGGTGGTTTGCTTACCAAGGATATTGGAGACTTAAAACGTATTTTCTTGTCGCCCGGGCCAATTTTTGATCCCGAAGACAGAGGGGATGATTATTGGGGTTATACCGAAGCATTTTATTCTACCGGTTTTCGTCCGGGAGATGCCGTGCAGGTAACTTTTGACTATCATCTTTCTCCTGCCGGTTTGATGTTTGAAGAGCCGCTGCGCAATCTTGGCTGTGCGGTTATTCCTGCAGGGCCAACCGAAGCTTCTACGCAACTTGATATTATGCAAAAATTGCGAGTGGCAGGTTATGTGGGAACGCCAAGCTTTCTCATGCACCTTGCACAAAAAGCTGAAGAAAAAGGTCTGAATTTGCGTAAAGATATTTTCCTTGAAGTGGGTTTTGTCACCGGCGAGCGTTTGTCGGAAAAAATGCGCCATCAATTGGAAAAAAAGTATGACTTACTCTTGCGCCAAGGATATGGTACGGCAGATGTTGGTTGTATTGGCTATGAATGCTTCCATAAAACCGGTCTGCACATTGCCAATCGTTGTTTTGTGGAAATTTGTCATCCTGATACAGGCATTCCGCTCAAAGACGGTGAAGTTGGCGAAATTGTGGTAACAGCTTTTAATAAGGCCTATCCACTTATTCGTTTGGCTACCGGCGACCTCTCTTATATTGATCGCAATCCTTGCACCTGCGGACGTACCAGCCCTCGCCTTGGTGCCATTGTAGGACGTGTGGATACAACGGCACGCATTAAGGGTATGTTTGTTTATCCACATCAAGTGGAACAAGTTATGAGCAACTTTGAAGAAATCAAACGCTGGCAAATTGAAGTTACCAATCCCGGCGGTATTGATGAAATGGTGCTCTATGTGGAAACCAGTGATTTTAGACGTGAGGAAGAGCTTTTACATTCTTTCCGTGAAAAAATTAAATTGCGCCCCTCTTTGGTTGTTTTAAATCCCGGCAGCCTGCCTCCGCAACTTCGTCCCATCGAAGATAAACGTGAATGGGATTAATAAAACAATTAAAATGATTTTAGCTGATTTCACATAGGTTTATATGGCACTTGAAATAGAACGTAAATTTCTTGTTAAGGGTAAGCCTTGGCAGAATTTGGATATGCAAGGTACCCTGATTGTACAAGGGTACCTTAGCATAGATCCCAAAGCTGTGGTGCGTGTGCGCTTGTGCAAGCAAAGACAAGGTGATGCTGAAGAAAAATCTGCTTTTATTACCATAAAAAGCAAAAATTCTGCTATTTCAAGCCATGAATATGAATATACCATACCGACCAATGATGCTGAATACATCTTGCATTCGCTTACCGAAAATCATTTGGTGGAAAAAGTTCGTCATCGCATTTTTTTTGGCGATACCTTATGGGAAGTTGATGAATTCTTAGGCGCCAATGCCGGTCTTGTCTTGGCTGAAATAGAACTTCCTTCCGAAGATACACCTTTTGCTTTACCGGCATGGGTGACTGAAGAAGTTACCTATGATACACGCTACAAAAATGCCCAACTGGCTCTACAGCCTTTTAATACTTGGTAATTTATTGAGGAATTTATGGCACATAAAGGTCCACATATTTCCATTTCGCCCGTATATGTGGTGAACAGAATTTTGCGTATCAATCGTAATGATTTTGAACAATGGCCGGAATCTGTGCGCAATCTTGCCATTGCCATTGCCGAAGAACTTTTTTTGGTGGCCTATAATCCCTTTATTGATGCGGAAACGGTGCGTGCAAGCGTACAAAAAACCTTTGAAGCAAGCTCCTTGGCTTTGGCACATCACTATGCTACCAGCATTGGTGAGGGTATCACCATGTTTTGGTCTGCCCATGAAGCAGAAAGTGCTTTTCGTGCTGAGCTCATTGAAAAATTTAGAACTTTTATGCCGGAAGAGTGCATTATTTTACGCCCCGGTGCTTTGGTGGAAAATTCCACCGATGCCACAGATTTGCGAATGGAATTACCGCTTTGCGTGGTAGAACCGGCAAGCACCGAACAAGTGGCAGAATTGGTACGCCTTGCCAATGATAAGAAATTTGCGCTCATTCCAAGAGGCGGCGGTTCCGGCATGACCGGTGGTGCAGTGCCCGCCAGAAAACGTACCGTTATCGTCGCCCTAACACGCTTAACCCGTATTAATCCCATTGACAAGGAATGTCTTACCCTTACCTGCGAAGCCGGTGTACTTACTCATGAAGTTATCAAAGCCGCTGCCAAGGAAAATCTTTTCTTTTCCGTGGATCCTGCCTCAAAATTAGCTTCCAGCATTGGCGGCAATATTTCTGAAAATGCCGGCGGACCGTGCGCTTTTGAATATGGTACCACTCTTGATAATCTTTTGTGGTGGCGAATGGTAACTCCTACCGGCGAAATAATTACCGTGGAGCGTAAAGAGCATCCAAGGCATAAAATTTTACCCACAGAAAAAGCCCTTTTTGAAGTCAAGGACATGTCCGGTGGTGTGCGCAATGTGGTGCAGCTTTCTGGTGAAGAAGTACGCTTACCGGGGCTTGGCAAGGATGTCACCAACAAAGCTCTTGGAGGTTTGCCCGGCATTCAAAAGGAAGGCACCGACGGTATTATTACCGAAGCCTGTTTTATTCTACATAAAAAGCCAAAATATTCTAAGGTAATGGTACTGGAATTCTTTGGTCGTTCCATGCATACTGCCGCTGTTGTCATTGGTAAGCTTGTGGCTTTACGTGATACCATTCGCCAAGATGGCGATTATGCCAGCATTTCCGCCTTGGAAGAATTCAACGCAAAATATGTTCAAGTTATTGAATATAAACGTAAGTCCACACGCTATGAAGGTGACCCCATTTCTGTTATCATTGTGCAGGTAGATGGCGACGAGCAAATTTTATTGGAAAAAGCAGTAACAGCCATTACAGATATGGTGGCACAGCAAGAAAATGCCGATTGTATTGTGGCCAAAGACCATAAAGAGGCAGAACTTTTTTGGGAAGACAGACACAAACTTTCTGCCATTGCCAAACGGACCTCAGGATTTAAAATCAATGAGGACGTGGTCATTCCCATGGAGCGTATCCCTGACTTTTCTACATTTTTAGAACAATTGAACCTAGAATGTGTGGCAAGTGCATTTCGTTACGCCATGCTGG
>CAYJHV010000013.1:0-13678 GCA_964369825.1 uncultured Desulfovibrionaceae bacterium
CACCTTTTTCCGGCCCCTTACGTTCTTTTGGAGGCAAGAAAGAAGATAGTTTTTCGTACACAAGATTAGGGTTATTGTTTTCCAAAATGGACTTGGCACCTTCAAAAATAATCATTAAAAGTAGCTCTTCTTGCATACTTCTGGCCTTTAATTTACCGGCAAGAGGAATAAAGAGCAAGTTTGCAATAAGTGCGCCGTAGAATGTTGTCAAAATAGCAACAGCCATAGCAGGTCCAATGGCTGAGGGGTCAGCCAAGTTGGCAAGCATCTGTACAAGACCAATCAGCGTACCCACCATGCCCATGGCAGGGGCAAGCGAAGCAAGACGCGTAAAAACGTTTATGCCAATATTATGACGTTTTTTCATGGACATAATTTCAATGGAAACGGTGGCATGGATAAGCGAAGGATCGGCGCTGTCTGCAATGAGCTGTGTAGCTTTTTTGAGAATGGGATTGGTGGTTTGAATTTTTTCAAGAGCCACAATACCTTGACGTCGACTGATTTCTGCAATTTTCACCATAGTAGAAACCACTTCACTTACCGGCGCATCTTTCGCTGTAAATGCTTTTACGCCAGCACCAAAGGCCTGTTTTACTTCGCCAAAAGGAAAGCAAACAAAAACAGAGGAAAGAGTTCCCCCTACAACAATCATGATACTTGGGATATCAATGAAGTTGCCTGGTTGTGGTCCGATAAAAATAGAACCAAGTACAAGCCCAAAGCCTCCGAGCATTCCGCCTAATGTTGCTAGATCCATACCATATCCTTTTTAAGGAAAAATCATTAAAAAATATACATAAAAATAACAATACATGTGTTTTTGAGTTTGCAATAAGCATACCAAGTGCAAGCAGGAAAAATATGTTTCGTTGTTTGCCATATTTTCTATGTAATGTCAAAGTCCACTTAAGGATTACGTACATATATTTATATCGACTGTTTGACAATTATGTTAAGAGCTAGACTTTAAAAACATATTAATTAATCATCAAATGATACACATAATAGGCGGAATTATTCAGGAATTTTTTTATAACTGATTCTTGATGCAAGTTTTCCAAAAACTATCATTGTTTTAGATATATAAAGATAATATATGCAGTTTGTTAAAAGGTTGAAAAGCTATTTTACAGTGCTTTCTAAAAATTTTGAAAATCCACCGGGCAACGTACTTTTTTTCCTGCCTTATTGGTAAAAAGCACATAGCCGTGCGTGAGTCCGTACTCATAAATTTTTTTTGTGATGTCAACATCTTGTTGGCAGTATTCGGTTATTTCTTCAATTTTGCCCTCTTTCCACCAGCGCAAGGCCATAAGTCCATCGGCACTTTTGGGGCTGTTGAGTGTTGCCGAAGCTACATTTCCAAGTGACACTCTATAATTAAGTCTTTTTTTAATAACGTCAAGTAAATCAAGAGTGGGTAAAGCTTTAAGAGTAAAGGGAGCAAAGGGTTGCAACACCGCATAGTCAAAGCGGCTGTTATTAAAGCCTATTACTAATTCGGCTTTTTGTAAAAATACAAATAAGTCAGCAAGTTTTTCCTGTGAAAAATGGTAAAACTTTTGTTCCTTGCTGTCATAAAGTACGGCAACACTGACGCCCATATCCTTTGCCTTGTGCCAACCCCCAACTTCAGCTGCGCTACGCCTTGTTTCCACATCAAATACCACATAATGTAAAGAATTTTTTCCTTTTTTGATATCTTGCCGAGGAACATTGTTTTCTTGATATAATGTTAAGTGCTCCACGGGATTTTTTATGCTTTCGCCGGTAAAAATACATTGCAAAAGTTTTTGTGCGCCAATTTTACTGATGGGTCTGTTACCGGAACCGCATTTGGGAGAATGCACACAAGATGGACAGCCATCTTCACAGTTACAATGAGTAATGGCGTTGAAAGTATTTTGGAAAAGTGTCAGCGCTTCGGCAAAAGCTGCCGTACACAGTCCGGCGCCGCCCGGTAAGGCATCATAAATAAAAACGGCAGGCAATGCCAGAGCGGGGTGTAAAGGTGTAGATATGCCGCCAAAATCGTTACGGTCTGCCATAACCAAGAGGGGCAAAAGTCCGATGGCAGCATGTTCCAGTGCATGGATTGCCCCCATAAAATGTATATAATCTTCTTCCAATATATGGCGAATACTATCGGGAATAACTATCCATAATCCTTCGGTTTCAAAAATAAAAGGCGGAAAATTTAAGGGTATTACCGCCAGCAACCTATTGCCGGAAACGGAGCGTTTTTCATAGCCGGTAATATGCTCGATAATGCGTAATTTTCCTCTGTAAACATACGTACCGCACAATTGTTTATGTTCCACCACTTCTAAAATATCTGTTTGTTTTTGAGACCGAATGCGAGTAAACCAAGATTTTTTGCATTTTTTGGCGATAATGGTACGTGAACCTGAATCAAGGTCTGTAATTTCAAAACTTTGACCCTGATGCAAATATATGGCACCGGGATGAGTTTCCTTAAAGGCACGTAAGGCATCCACCGTTCCGATAATCTGCCCATTTTTGTCTTCAATGCTATAACTTTCTCCTTGACCTCGCAAATCCACATGTCTTTGTGGTCTTTTGCGTAAGGTAACATATTCATCGCCAAGGGCACTTTGCAACAACTCACCTGTATCACAGAGATTTTTCAAGGCTGTTTGTGCCGGTGCGCTTTGTAGCCAAAGAGCATCTCTATCTTTGGGGCGTAAGGGCATTTCTGCCGCAGCACAACACAAATGTTTTTGCAAAATTACTTCATTATAGATGTTGATAACGGCTTTTTCCGGCTTTTTTTGGAAAAATTCTTGGGCATGACGTACAATATATTGATCTAAAGCATCTTCTCCTGCCACCAAGATAATAGCCGCATCTTGCTGAGCACGTCCCACACGTCCACCTCTTTGCAATGTGGACATGATGCTGCCGGGATAGCCCACCAAGATACAGACATCAAGGGAGCCGATATCAATGCCCAGCTCCAATGCAGAAGTGGAAATGACGGCAAGTAATTCACCGCTGTGCATTTTATCTTCAATGAGCCGGCGTTCTTCGGGTAAAAACCCGGCACGATAGGCAGAAATTTTGTCCTTCCAATGTGTGCTTTTATGTCCGTCTTTGGAAGTTTGAGCGTTGACCCACATGGCAATCAATTCTGTCATACGGCGAGAACGACAATAGACTATGGTACGCAAATTTCTGACCAAGGCCGATTTCAAAAGTCCCATGGCAGCCGTTGCCGCACTGTCCTCGGGGTTGAGAAAAACAAAGTGTCTTTTTCCTTGTGGTGCGCCGGAAATGTCAACAAGTTTTGGAGATTGAGCAGATCCCAATAAATTTTGCGCAAGCTCTTGAGCATTACCCACTGTTGCCGTACAGAGTACAAAATGTGGTCTTGAGCCATATCTTGCGGCAATACGTTGCACTCTTTGAAAAAGTTGTGCCATATGTGCGCCTAAAACGCCTCGATAGGTATGGGCTTCATCCACAATTATATGAGTCAAACCGGCAAAAAATAGTGACCATTGTTCATGATGCGCCAAAATGCCAAGGTGCAGCATTTCCGGTGTGCTGATGAGAATATGCGGTGGATTATTACGTATTTTTCGGCGCATATGTGCACTTGTATCCCCATCATAAATACCCATGCTTGGTCGAGCATCTTTTGGCCAAGGGGAAACAAAACTTTCAAAAAAATTTTTTTGGTCTTGGGACAGTGCTTTTAATGGAAAAAGATAGAGAGCACGGGCTTCATTGTCTTGCACAAATGTTTCCAGTACCGGCAAAGTGTAAATAAGACTTTTTCCGCTGGCAGTGGGTGTTGCCACCACCACCGACTCACCGGAGCGCACTAAATCCACAGCTTTGGCTTGATGTGTATACAGTGCGTCAATGCCTCGTTCTGTGAGTAATTTTTGCACCGCCGGTGAAAGTGTTTTTTGTAAAGGTGCGTAATGCGCAGGGCTTGCCGGCAAAATCCTGTGATGACTTACTTGTAAGCCAAAGGATGAGGCCAGTAGTGAATTTATATATTCTTCAACTTTCATGAAATTTAGCAAAAAGCATAGCAATCAAAGCTTTGAGTGTGTCACATGAGTCACTTTGATATGGATGAAGGTTTTGCCCACGTTGCAACCTCTTCGCTTTCGGTGGGTGTAAGGTAAGTAAACCATTTTTCGCATAAGGGTTCAGAAAATTGTGTACGAAAATTTTTCCAAGTGGGCTTTGCCACATCCCAAGGTTTTTGGGTATGAAAATGTACAATATGTGCGGCATATTTGGCATCGGCATGTTCCGGCGATCTATTCCATTTATTTGCCAAAAGAGTGATGCGGTTGCCAAAAAAATAATTCAGCAGTGATTGCTCAAAATCGTTGACCTTGTCCATGTTTTGCTCGCAAAACGCTAAAAAATTATGAACATAATTGAATTTTCGTAAGCGTTGAGCATTAAAAAGTATTACATCGCTGTTATAAGTGGCAACGGGAAAAGGCATGGAGATTTTGTAGTCATTTTCACGCCACGTATACTCTAAGTGTTCGCATTCATGATAAAAGGGAATGGTAGTTTCTTTTGTCATAGCCATATATGGTGGCTGCAAGGTTAAGAGTTCCGCAATGTTTTGTTGAAAAAGCACAGCAACATCGCAATACAAAAAGAAATCATCTTTTTCTAATTCCGGTATTAAGGATAATTCTAATTTTAAAAAACGGCTTATCTGGCGGTGAAACTTTTTAGGAATATGAGCTTTGGTTAAAAGAGGCTTATAAAGGGCAATGGGTATTGTTTCTTGTTCCAAACTTTGTAATGTTTGTTCATTTTCGCCTGTATAGACGCACAAGCAAGGAATGTCATCTCCCATGCATTTTCGCAAGGAGCGAACAGCCACTTGTAAGAGGCGCAAGGTTTGCGGAGTATCGTCAATGCAAAAAACAATGTGCATAAGATATTTTCATAAATATTTGATTAATAGTTGTTTTAATCATTTGACATTTTGGAAAATGGCCAAGGGAGATATTTTATTTCAAGACTCTCACCAATTTCTGCCAACATTGCCAAAGTTACTTTTTCTCTGTGTGGAGAGTATACAATTTTCAAAACAGCTTTTTGTTTATTGATAACCGAGAAATACGCTATATGTTCGTAAGCTTCAAGTAAAAATCGAAACATTCCCACTTTTGCAGGTTCCAGTTGTAAAAACAATTGTTTACTATTAAACGCAGGCTCAAGAGGTGGTCCCAATTTACGTTTTTTGCGTAGATTTCCTCTTTTTCCATATGCATTTTGCGAAAATTTTTGCATTATGCCCAACCAAAATAGCGCAAAGCGGCTACCATTCCCATGGCGCACGCAATGGTACCAAAAAAAGATTTAGTGTACCATGCCAAAATCAAGGAAGGGATTGCTGCTAAAAGGTAGGTATTTTCAAAGCTTATAAAAAGTTTGTCCTCTTTGATGAGTACATCGGGAAAGAGTAGGGCGGCCATAACAGCTACCGGTACGAAGGACAGCCATTTTAATGATGCTTTGGGTAAACTTTCCACAGAAAGATACATAAGCGGCAACACACGAGGAATAGCTGTTACCAAAGCACAGCCGATGATGGTAAGAAGAAGTTCCATGTTGATCATGCTTGTATTTCCTCCTCTTTGACATTTTTGGCTTTTTTGTTGGTTTGCCAAAGCAAAAGGCAAAGGCCAAGGCTAGCAGCAAGCACAGTGGCTAAGATGACATTCCAACGTCCAAGTCCCAAGAGTTTTAAAGCAATGGAGCTGATGCCGGCAAAAATCCCTACCAGCACATGTAATCTCGTGCTGCATTGCGGAATGAAAAGAGCTAAGAACATGGCAGTGAGTGCGTAATCAAGACCCAGAGGGCGTACATCTTCGATGAGTGAACCGAAGAATACTCCGATAACGGTACCCAAAACCCAAGAAATTTGCGCTGTGCTGTTACAGACATAAAGGGTGGTCAGACTACGTGCCCAGCCTTTTTGAAAGGCGGTGGAATGTACGCCGAAGGTTTCGTCGGTCAGTTGAATGCCAAGTAAGAAGCGTTGCCAACGCTTGGTACCTTGCATATGTGTGGCCAAGGAAGCGGACATGAGTAAGTGTCTTAAGTTGATGATGAAGACTGTTAGAATAACAGATACGGCACCAACTCCTGCTCCCCAAAGCGAAACAGCCACAAATTGTCCCGAACCGGCGAAAACAATGACGGACATTAAGATAGTCAATGCCGGAGAGATATCATTTTTTACAGCCAAAACCCCAAAAGCGAAAGCGACGGGAACATAACCAAGTACAATGGGCAAAGCCCGTTTAAAGCCCTCAGTGGCCAAGGTGGAAAGTGCTAGCATAATTCCTTCAAAATAATCAAAATCCCCCTTCACCTTGTAAATTATGGAGAAGGGGGGAAAACGTAATCTTAAACAGTCTGAATGTTTTACAGAATAGAACAGACAGCTATGATAAACGATATTTAAAGTATATTTTCATAAATAATCAGCAAGTTAAGCATTTGTAATTTTAATAAATCAATGCATAAATTTTATTATTTGTGATATATTTTCTTTTGCTTTTAACTCTCTGACAGGCGTATATTTTCCACCATGGCGGTAACCTTGGGAATTTCATCTGCTGTAATATCAAGAGCAGTACGTACATCTTCCTCGGAATGCGCCGCAGAAAGGAAGAAGCGCAAACGTGCCGTACCTTCTTTCACCGCCGGGAAAGTAATGGGCATGGCGTACACTCCACGATTAAAGAGCGCATTGGCCATAAAACCTGCCACCATGGAATCACCAACAATAACGGGAACGTTGGCATAGCCTTGCGCAACTCCGGTATCGAGATTTAAGCTCTTGGCATAGTCTAAAAAGTATTTACTGATATGCTGTAATTTTTGTACACGCTCAGGTTCACGTTGTAAAATTTCCAAGGCTTTATTACAGGCGGCTGTCAGAATGGGGGACATACCGACGCTGAAAACAAAACCGGCGGAACCATATTTTAGGTATTCCACAAGCTCTTTACTGCCGGCAATAAAACCACCGCAGCCACACAAAGATTTACTTAAGGTGCTCATCCACATGTCAACGTCTTTGGAGGCAATGCCAAAATGCTCACGAATACCTCTTCCGGTGGCACCAAGGGTCCCCAGTGAATGGGCTTCGTCTACCAGCAACATGCAGTCATATTTTTTCTTAAGTTCCACAAGGCGCGGTAAGTCAGGAATATTGCCGTCCATACTGAAAAGGCCTTCGGTAACAATAACTGCACGTCTATGTTCCGAGCGTTTTTCTTTGAGTATGGCTTCCAAAGAGTCGGCGTCGTTGTGGGCATAGGAAATACGTGTGGCACCCGATAATTTTGCCCCTTGTTGCAAAGAATTGTGCGCAAGATTATCTTGCAATATAAGGTCACGGTTTCCAAAAAGAAAGCCTAAGGTCGAAACATTTGTGGCGTGACCGCTGACATAAATGATACAATCTTCCACATCATAAAAGTCGGCAATGGCTTGCTCAAATTCTCGATGTGGCGGTCTTTCTCCGCCTACCAAGCGGCTTGCACCGGCTGAGGTACCATAAACTTCTGCAGCTTTGGTTACAGCCGCCGTAATTTCAGGATGTCCATTTAAATCCAAATAATCGTAAGTGGAAAAATTTAAATATTCTTTTCCTTCGATAAAGGTTGTTGCCTTTGCTTTGCCATCATGGCAAAGGAAAAGTGGATTTCGCATACCCATGGACGCCCCCATGGCCACAAGGCGTTCAAATGAAAGCTTATTCCGCATACGACCGAACCCTCGTAAAGATCCTTGCTCCTCTGAATTTTCTTCTTGTTCATGGAGCATTGTTTCTTCTGCCTCGGTGTTCAAATCTTGCTCTTTATCCATGCCATCTCCCAAATTTTTAATTACTGCTGCATAGCTATTGCGTTAATATTTAACCAATTATCATAAAAATAACCGGAACAGTTTTTTATCAAGAACAGTGAATACTACAAAATTTTACAGCTTGCAAGGTTTTATACCTTACTGTATACGGAAAAAAGTCAGCTTTCAATGATTAAGTATAAAAATTTCAAACTGGACAAAATGTTAGTATTCACTTACAAATTATAAGTTTGCACCGATAGTTGTCAAGTCAACGTATTCACTTTTATTTTAAAAATGCTTTTTTCTAAATGAGGAAGAGTAAAATATGTCACAGAGTAAAGACCTCGAAAATTCAGATACCTTTGATACACAAGAATATGTAGGCAATGGTTTTTATCTGACTACGTTAAGTCACCAAGATAAAATTTATAGACTTGGCACGACAAATCCGCAGTTTCGCAAAGATTTAACCTCATTCCCCATGGAGCCAAGCGAAGAAGATTTGCTTGCATTGCAAGAAAAAGGGCTTTGGTTGCAAGAGGATACGCAGGCACCGCACATTGCCATAACGTGCGGAGGTGTTGGGTCGGTATGGCCGGGGCTTGGCAGAGCTTTGTATGATACTTTTCCGGCTGCCCGTGCTGCCATGGATGAGCTGGCAAACATTGCACAATGGGATATTTTGGCATTGATGGATGAGCAGGACATGGAAAAACTTTCACGTTCTCGCTGGCAATTACCTTATTTATTTTTCATCGAATATGCTCAAGCCAGTTATTTGCAGTCCTTGGGTTTTAAACCGTATATGGTGAGTGGGCACAGTCTTGGCGAACTTATTTCTTTGTGTATTGCCGAAGTTTTCAGCCTTGAAACAGCGTGGCAAGTTTTTGACAGGCGAGCTGTATATATTGATGGGCTTGAGCAAGATGCTTCTCGTAATATGGGAATGATGGCAGTGTATGGAAATGCAGAAAAAGTGCAAAAACTTCTAGAAATCTTTCCTGAGTTGTATATTTGTAACCATAATACGCCCACTCAGTATTTGGTTGGTGGCAAAAAAGATATGCTCAATGAGGCAAAACGTGCTTTGCGTAAAGAAAAATGCCCTGCTATTGTTTTGCCTATAAATATGGCTTTTCATCATCCGCATTTAAATGTTTTACGCCAAAGTGCCTTGGACGGACTGATGGGTTTACCCATCAATGCTCCACAAATTCCGGTGATGAGCAATGTTACTGCCGATGTGTACCCAAGCCATAAAGAGGGAATTTGTGAATATATAGCAGACCTTGATGAAAATACCGTGCGCTGGGTGGATTGCGTGCGCAATATGTGGGATAAATATCACATTCGGCATTTTGTGGAGCTTGGATCTTCGGATAATATTTGCAACCTTACCAAGGAAATAGAGCCGCAAGCTTTATGTATTGCCGTAACACAAAAAAACAATGAAGTTGCTTCCATGCGGGAGGCAGTAGCTAAGTTATACGCCTTGGGTCATATACCGCTCAAAACTTTAATGAGTATTCCGCAAACATATGGTAAAGATTTTGCGACTGCACCGCAAAAAAAATCTATAAAAGCCGACAGTAAAAATATTTGCTTGGCGCAAGAAATACAGGATATTTTACCCATTTTAGCTGAAGCTACCGAACTTGAGGTGCATACTTTGCAGCCACACATGGATTTACGTCATGACCTTGCCATTCGCTCCAATCGTTTTCCTGCCATACTTTATGCCTTTGAAAAAAAGTTTGGCATCAATGTGCAATTTGAAGATGTGATGCATGTGAGTACCATTTTAGATTTGGCCAATGTGGTGGCAACGCTTAAAAAACAACCTCCCATTATTCCAAGCGATGCGCAAGTTTTACCCAAAGACAGTCGTGAGCATATTTTAGAACTGTGCTTTGGAAAAAACTTACCGACAGAGAGCTTGCAAAGTTATAGTATAGATTCTCCTACTCTTGTACTTGGAATGCCTCAAGAAGAATTGGTCGAAAGTAATGCTTTGCACGTGGCACAAACAGCCGCCAATGCGCTTGAATTTTTACAAAATGCTCAAGAAGAATGCGCATCGCTCATGGTCTGCCTGCCTCAAGAAGCACAATTAAGACCTTGGAATTATACTAAGTTATGTAGTCAAATCGCAGAGGTAACACAATGCTTTCTCCGGAAAACAAAATCCGAGCATAAAAAAATATTTTTCCAAGCAAAAGAACATTTTTCAAATTTTGCTGCCCTTGATATTCCCTTTGAGTTTTATGGTGACGTGAAACTTAAGCAAAAGTATCTGCCAAGCACCGCACAGATTTTGCAAAGCCTTTATGACAGCACAAGGATGATTTCTCCTCAAGAAAATATGTTTGCTTTTGACAATTTTGTCTTGGAAATTCCTACTCAGGCAAAAAAAGATTATGTGTTTGCCGAAGGTGTTACACGAGAAGGGATAATTTTTGTGCAGACAAATAGGACTTTGCAAGAAAAATCTGACATATTAATTACTTGCCAAAGCGAGCTTTTTTTAAGAGATATTAGCAATAACAGTCGTCGTGCACAAACGTATTTTCCATTGGCAAAGGTGCATATTCCCATACTTAATTCACTAGAAAAACGTCCTTTACTTTCTCTTTTTGCAGAACATGAACCTTTTTCCGGTGAAAAAATAACCTATGGTAAATGGAAAGAATTTGCCAAAGAGCAAGCTTTAGGGCATAATGGATTTTCTGTTAAGTCAAGTGACCTGCTGTGTGCTTGTATAATGCTATGTTTAAAGTCAGCTTTTCAAGACGCTGCCCCACGGAAAGATTTTATTTTACAAAGTATAGAACAATTACGACTTGATTTTGAGGCACTTTTAGCTTTAGAACATAAGGCGGCAGATGAGGCTAGCTTGATTTTTTCTTGGCGTGTAAATATGGATAATCAAAATCATACCTTTATTCTTGATGTACAGGTAAGTGATGAAAATAATAATATGTTTTTGACAATAAAAAACGCATGTTTTATGAAAGTAGAATAATAAGGAAGGTACTATGCATTTTTTGAACCATAAATTCGCTTGGTATTTGAACGCATTCAAAAAATTATTGTGTGTGAAGTGTGGCTTTGCCCATGTTTTTCTTGTATTGACATTGGGCTTTGCTGTGTCACTTACCGGCTGCGCCTCAAGGAAAGTGGGTACTTCTGCACCTACTCTGCCACCGAGATATTGGCTTGAAGAATCACCCGGCGTTCCCATTGAAAATAAAAGTAAACTTCAAGCGGCAGTCCCCAATCTTTATGATGCTAATAAATCCTTCACTTTTGAAGATTGCGTCTATTTAAGTATTCAGCAATCACCGGCATTGGTCAATTCTGCCGTGGATATCGAAATTAAAAAATTAGATCTTACCGGTGCCATGTGGGAATATTTGCCGGAGCCAAGAATGCGCATCGGTATTTCCAACAATCTCACAGTTTATAACAAAAATAGAGATGATACTCCCGCTAATTACGGAAAAGCTGAATTTGATGTGGAAATTCGTGCCACATTCCCTAACCCCGTAGAAACATACTTCAATCATCAAGCCAGAAAAGTAATGCATAATCTTGCCATATCCACTCATCGCAAAGCCATTGGCGGTGTCATTGTGGAAATTGCAGAAATATATCAACGTTTAGAGGCGCAAAGGAAGATTTTGGAAATTCAAAAAAGTCTTTTGCCACTGAGTAAAAAAGTGACTGCTTACTGGAGAAAGCTTGAGGCTGTGGACGGCAGCCAAGGTGTATCACTTAACTTGGCAGTGCAACGTGAACGTGAGGCAGAGCTTAAGTTGGAGCGCACACAAATTGAAAATACCATGTTGCGCACCAAGTTAAAAACTCTTTCCGGTGTTGAATCCTTACATAAATTAAATATAAGTACCAAGAATGTTGATGATATGTTCAAGGGATTTCATGGAAATAGCTTAAACTGGGAAAATCGCTGGCTTTTGACGGAAGACGAGCTTTTATTGCGAGCTCAGGTAAAACTAAAAGATTTTAATATATTGGTTGCATGGGCAGAATATATTCCAAGTATTACTTTTGCCGTCAATCAATCGCCATCCGCAGGACAATATCAGCCCACTGACGGAACCGACGATACTTTTTTCCATCTTTACATTGATTTCCCGCTCATCGATTGGGGGCGAAGGTATCGTGGCGTGCAAACAGCACGTATGGAAAAGGCCAAGGCATTTCAGGATCAAAGGCGTGCACGCACAAAATATTCCGATCAATGGCTTGAAGCCAAGCAACAAGTACAATTGGCAGATACTTCACTTAAAATTTCCAAAACCAGCTTGGAAATTGCCAGCATGAAGGCAAAAGAAGCTCAAATTAACTTTAATGCCGGTACTATTGCCTATCCTACTTTTGCCGGAGCACAAGAAGCTTTGACCGAAGCGAAAATTGCACATGTAAATGCAGAGCTTAAATATAAATTAGCGCAGCTTGCTTGGATGAATGTGGCAGGAATTTTGAAAGAACGCTATATAGGAAAACCGGCTAGGGAGTTATTCTAAGATGAAAAAATTATGTGTTAATATTATTTGTTTGTGCAGTATTTTTGTTTTTGGTTTTAGTATAAAATATGCAAATGCCGCTGAACAAGCCACCATTTTGAGCGGCAAGGTGTTTAGTCCTGTTACACGTTCCGAAAAGCTTCCTTTTAATGCTATTATTAAAGAAGTTTTGGTAACTCCCGGGCAAAAAGTTACCAAAGGATCTGTGCTTTTGCGCTATAGTCTTACGGAAGAAGCACAAAGAATTTTAGAAAAAGAATTGCTCAGCGGTGCCGGTACCGAAGATACCAGCGCACAAATTTTAACCTTGCAAGGTCAACTTGCCAATTTAAGAGCTCAAAGCAATGTTTCTCGTCAATTGGCCGCCGCCGGACTTGCTTCAAGTCAGGCCTCTGTGCGTCACTCTTCCGAAGTGAACTTATTAGAACAACGCATTGCCTTATTACGCCAAACATTATATAAGCAAGAAAATATTTTTGCACAAAGGCTGGAAGAACTCAGTTCGTATTATGGGCAAACTATTACCGCAGGTATGCCTTTGCCTCAAATACTTGTTTTTACTGCTCCCATGGACGGACATGTGCTTTCCATTGCCAATAATATACAGCCGGGGCAAAGCGTTCCGGCAGGTACTGTTCCCATTGTCATTGGAAAAATGGATACCATGCTCATTCAGGTGCAAGTGTATGAAGGTGAACTTGGACGTATTAAGGTGGGAAATGAGGCCATTGTTACCATTCCTTCCTTACAAGATAAGGCATTTAAGGCCACCGTTTCGCAAATTTCTTGGACAAGCTCTGACCTTAAAGTTGAAGCTGCATCGTACTTTACCGTACAACTTACCATACCCAATCCCGGCTTTGAATTAAAACCGGGTTTCAAGGCTGTTGTTCAATTTAATCGGTGATTTATTTGAATTTTGAAGGATTTGATTGCTTATAATGCTTTAAAAATTCTTGATTACTTAATGATTATAGATTATAGGCAGAAAAATTTATGGGTTAAGAGGACAAAATGAAGGGCTTATGGTTAATTAATGGTATTTTTTTTGGTATACTTGTTTCGGGTTGTGGCGACAAAGAAATTATATTTGATTCCAAAGAACCTGTGAAAATACAAATTCCGGATTATATGCCCAATCGAACGGAAGTTCGTTCTTCCATAGTAGCTGCAAGTCATAGTCTTGGATGGCGTGCCATAGATCGTGCTCCCGGTCTTATTCATCTTATCCATAAAATTCGAGGACGTGAATC
>CAYJHV010000014.1:0-13303 GCA_964369825.1 uncultured Desulfovibrionaceae bacterium
CCGATTAATTATTTTCTGGGGAAAACCTTTTGTGAACAAAAGGTTCTTCCCCAGCCCCCTTTCCAAAAAACTTTCTCGCACATGTTTTATTTACTACGTAAATAAAACATGCTTTGAGTTCAACGTATTAATAATGTTCTTTGACGTAGTAATCGTCCACAATACTTTATTCACGGATAAGCTCTAAATATCATTTTATATCCATTTGTAGTATTTAACATTTCCTTACCCCCCAAGAGAGGCACTTATGGCACTGTAATACTGTCCGCCTCGTTCTTTTTTTATAAGCTGTAAAAGTTCCATCTCAATCAGTAATGCATTTACCGACGAAACGGCCTTATTCAATTGCACACAAAGCTCATCAATATGACTCTTTCCTTGCATTTGCAGGAAATTTAATATTTTCTGCGCATATTCACGCTCTTCATCGGAAAAATCAGAAAATTGCTCCGATATAGCAGGCGGTGAAATCGCCACTTTGTTATGCTCTTGAGGTAAAGAGGAGTTATTTATATTATTTTGTTGCTTAGGTGACTTTTGAGAAACTATATTAAATACATTGTGAGATGCAACATGTGAAGCTTTAGGTGCAGTTACAGTTGATTTTTTTATAAAATTTACCGAATTTTCCTGCATATGGGCAGTCAAAATGGGCGCAAGGTCACAAAGTACGTCATCGGCATTAAATACCGGCTTTGCTCCTTGACGGATAAGAGCATGGCAGCCTTCTGAAATGACAGCAGAAGTAGGTCCGGGAACTGCATAAACTTCCCTATTTTGTTCAAGGGCAATGCGTGCGGTAATTAAACTTCCGCTACTACGCATACCTTCAACCACCAAGACCCCAAAGCACAGTCCGCTGACAATACGATTTCGGATGGGAAAATTTGAACCTATGGGCTTGGTCTGCGGTGCAAATTCTGACAGCAACAAGCCTTCTTTATGCAGTTTATTATAAACATCTTCATTACTTAAAGGATAAAAAACATCAATACCGGTACCAAGTACGCCAACACTTTTTCCCACATGCGCAAGAGCTGCCATATGCGCCACTCTGTCAATGCCTTGCGCCATACCGGAAACAATGGTCAAGCCGGCCTTGGATAATTCTCTTGAGAACTTAGCTGTAACTTGAACCCCTTCGGCACTACATTTACGGGAACCTACAATGGCAAAACAAGGGGAATGCAATAAATCAAGATTCCCCTTGTAATATAATATGGAGGGCGCATCAATAAGTGTGCGTAACAAGTTTGGATAGTCTGCATCCTTCCAGAGTAAAATACCGGCGTGACACACTTGCGCATTATTCCACTCTTCCGTGGCTTCCTTGCGCCAAACTTCGGAAGCCAGTAATTTAGACTTATCCCTACTCACCTTGGCATCAGACCAGAAATCCTTATTTTCAAGGCACGAAAGAGCAGACCCGAAGTATCTAAGTAAATTTGCTACGGTGCGAGGACCAATGCCCGGAGTATATTTTAAGGCCAGCGTGGCCCAAAACTCAGCTCGGTCTGCTTCTGAAAAACTATCCCAAGGTCTTTCTTCCATGGGTATTTTTACTAAAGCTTTTTGTTCCGTGCAATTCTTGCGGCACTGGAACGTGGAAAGGACTTAATCACGCTTTGATAATGCGCCTTAGCATTTTCAGTATCTCCAAGCTTCTGATAGGTCATGGCAGCCTTAAGCAATGCATCGGAAGTTTTATGGTGCCTTGGGAAATTGGTGCTCACCTGCTTAAATGAAGCAAGGGCATTGTTAAAATTCCCTTGGGAATAGTAGCTTTCACCAATCCAATAGTGGGCATTGGGAACAAGCTTACTGCTTGGATATTGGTTCAAGAAAGCTTGAAATTCATCTCTGCCGGCTTGGGACTGTCCGCTTCTTACAAGTCTCAATGCTCGATCATACGCATTTTTTTCACCGGGTACAGTGGGCGAAAATTTTACAGGTGCAGGCGGTGTAGCTTGAGCAACGCCAAGGCTATTGGGAGCACCGGGAGCCATTGACGGTGGCATTTGCGGTGCTACAGGCGCAGCAATACCCGTTGAAGCCGGAGTGACAGGACTACCCGGAACGCTTACTTGCGTATCGCTTTGGGCTGTGGGCGTTAATACTGCCGTTTCCGGTGGAAGGGCTAAATTATAGCCGGTCGAAATATTCGGATTTGGCGTATTAACTTGCGCAAGCGGAGCAGTTTTTGGAGACGAAGAGGCTGACGCACTTGGCGTGGTTGCAGGTACGGAAGAAGCAGCTTGCGGCATGGGAGCTACACTTGCGGTCATGGGCTTTGGTTGCAACTTTGGCGATGAAGCCACTTGACTTTGACGAGGCGCAGTGGCAGGACGAGCGGGACGAGGTGCTTGGCGAACGGGAGCCGTTGCCATTTGTGTTGGCTGTACCGCCATAACATGAGCTGTCATACCGGTTTTTCTTCCGCTTCTGTTGCGCACTTCATACACACGATCTTGACTTGCCTTTACCTCAAGATCCAAGGCAAGCATACGTCCTTCTATGGAAGAAACTCTATTGTCAAGACGTGCTAAAGATTGTGCATTGGATTTCATGGCTTCTTGCGTTTGCGTTGGTCCGCAGCCCACACAAAAAATCCCCATAAATAAGAGCATTAAGACCTTTTTAGGGACTTTTGGGGATGTTTTTTCGGACACTGAGGCAGATAACTTTTGCAGCTTGGTATTTGAATGCATAATTTACCCTCCTAATTTATGTACATGATACTTTATTTTATAATACTTTTCAAGACATCTTGCGCTTAGTAACAAATTAAGGCACAAATATGACACATCACATGGAGAAAATATTATGGATTTTAGCAATATTCATTGGCAACAAATAGGACATTTTTCCCTTATCATGCTTTGTTCTTTAGCATTTTTAATACTTGTTGCCTTACCTGTCATGAGCATAGCCGGTCAAACCCTTTCACTTATACGTCAAAGAACTGCCTATGCGAAATGCGCCAAACAAATAACACTGTATGCAATTTTTGTTGGCTGGATCATAACTTTTTTAAGCTTTATTCCGCTTTGGCTACGTGTTGCTCCTGTCGTACTCAAACACCTGCAAGATGCTGAAAAAATAACCCCGGGCGTACCGGCACAAGGTTTTTCTTTGGCGGCATATTTAGAACCTGTTTTGGCTTCAATTTACCTGCAAGTACACTTGTATACCGTGGCATTACTGCTGGCAGCCACTATTTTAATGAGCATTTTCTATGCCTTTTGGTCTGCTTGGAAAGAGCACAGATTGCTGTTGCAAAGCCTTGCCATCATTGCTTCTTGTTGGTATGCCATGGCAATATATTGTATACTTTGCATTTTTCATGCCGACACACTTTTTGCTCAGGGTATTGCTTATCCGCTTTTGTTGGATAACTTTTTAACTCCCTCTTTGGACGCATCGTTTTGGCTGATCTTACCCTATCTTTTACCTTTAGCCTTTGCTTTAGCCGGCGGCTCTGCTTGTATTTGGCTACTTATGCGCCGTTCCCGTGATGATTTTGGACGAGATTACTATGCACAAATGCTGGTTTGGTGTGCAAAATGGGCACGAAATGGTTGGTTTTTATTTTGGGTCATTTTGCTTGGCATAACCGGACTCGATTGGGTTGAGCTTTTAAAACAAGAAAATTATTTGACCAACACGCAATTTTTACGCTCAATCGCCTTTGTGCTCATGTGGCTTATCCCCGGTATTTTATGGACCGTTGTTATAAAAAGTGCGCATCCTTTACGTCATAAAATCACCTTGGTTTTTACCTTTATTTTAGGTATGAGCTGTATTATTCCATTGTATTTAACAATTTAAGTTAGTGGTTAGTTGTTAGTGGTTAGTTATGGTAAGCGCTTTGCGCACTAAAAAGATGGTCTGCCTGAAAATATCATGTATTACACTTATTATATGGCATTATGTATTATTATGTGTGCGTAGCACCTACATCCACTAACCACTAACCACTATCCACTAATCACTAACCTTGCCATATTGCTTTTTCCATTCTTCCAAGAAAAGCAAGGTGGTTTCAAGAGGGCTTAATTGTCCGCTGTGCTGGCGTATGCGTAAAATAACATCATCAAAAGAAGCGTCTGCCGGTAATTGCAAAGTATCAAAAAGCTCTCCCAATTGCGTGCGTAACTCTTCGGGTAATTCCTTGGGAAAGGCGTTGTAATGACGCTTTTTCCAAGCACCGCACTTTTCTTGCACATACTCAAGAAGCTGTTGCATTCGCACTTCATAACTATGTTTTTCAAGTACATGCGCACGGGCTTTATGTGCCATATGTATACGTTCTTCGGGGTGAGCAAGATAATGGTCCACAAGCTCATACATTTGCTCAAGGCTGGTAAAGGTGGCAAGCATATTTTTATCAAAAAGTTCAGACATTAAGGAGCGTTCATCCACCAGTTGAAAAGCACCTATGGCAGCAAGCTCAAAGGTACGGGGATTTACAAAGTCGCCCTCAGAAATAACGTCGGAATGCTGAATACTTGAATGTAAATTAATATTAATTTCTGTGGCATTGTAAATTTTAACGGCATCTTCGGGACTGATGCGTGCCCCTTTTTCTTGCACACATTTGGCAAGGATACCGTCATTTTCCCATTCCGTACCCCAAATTTTAAAATTTTTGCGACTTGCCAAAGGTCGAAAAGCCACCCTCCTGTTGGGGTATCCTGCACCTAAAAAAGCCACCTGTGCGCCAAATCTCTTTTTTTCCGCAGGGCTTAATTCTTGCGGAGCATGAAAAGAAGGCAAAGCGGCCATTGGTAGGTATAAAGCGTTTTCCTGCCCTATTTCTGCTAATTTTTGTAAAAAAGGATCTTTTTGAATGACGGCAAACACTGAATATAATGGGGCAAAAGCTTTCCAATATGTGAAGAGAGTATAATCTTCCACAAACCACATGGCAGTTGGTACCTGCATTTTTTCCAAACGCCGTAAAAGTTGACGGCTCACCGGTGCTTGAGCAAGGGTAAGTACCAAATCGGGCTCAAAACTTTCCACTTGCGCCAAGATGGCATGGGAAATATTTTGTAAAAATCCATTTTCCAATTGTTCCAAACGCTCAAAAGTTACCCTGAGACTTTTCATGGCAGTAAAAGCAGTATAAAAAAGCGGGGCTTCAAACACTTCCACGCTGTGCCCAAGATTGCGCAAAGCAGTAACGCAATAATTTCCCACCGGCAAAGAACCGCCATAAAATGGAAGTACCACAAGTATCCGTAAAGATTGAGCTGTATGCATATTAACTCCCTACCCTTCCTTTGTAAGTGTGGCAAAACAAGGTTGTTGTGCCCTGAGCATCCAATCTGCCTCATCATAAAACAATTCTATGGTATTGGTATCATAGGGCAGAGATTGCGCTTGCCCACAATATTCTGTGAGCACTGCTCGCAATTTCTTGCGCCCTTGC
The DNA here is from genome assembly GCA_964369825.1 of uncultured Desulfovibrionaceae bacterium. GTDB lineage: Bacteria > Desulfobacterota > Desulfovibrionia > Desulfovibrionales > Desulfovibrionaceae > CAYJAD01. The sequence goes on from CAYJHV010000014.1 coordinate 5,435, forward strand.
TCATGCTTATCCTCACCATAAACCATTTCCCACGTACTGCCCAAGGCATCAACGTAAGATTTTTGTCCGGTCAAGGTAAAATCATTGGTATTTTCAAGATTAAGCCTACCCTTCCCTTGAATATGTGTGGTAAGCAAACGGTAAAAATCTCTCTTGGAAAAATCCTCCAAGCACTTGGTATCAATTAAACAAGTAGCCGTTTCAAGACAAGGAGCACACATTGCCGCACTTTGCCACACAAAATGCCCTTGACCATAAGGCCCTGTTTCATGACACCATGCCGAAGAAAGGAAAAAAGCTGTTACCGGTACACCCAAATGCGCCGCAAGGTGCATGGTACCGGTATCCGGACTGAGCACAACATCAAGACCTACCAAGGCATCCGCCAATTCCTTCCACGAAGTTTTTCCGCTCAAATCCACCAACATATTTTGTAAATGGGAAGGCAAAAGTTTGCGTAATTTCCTTGCCAATGCCATTTCGGCAACACTGCCCAACAAATATATTTTAAAATTGCTACTCACATGCGATTTTGTGGCAGCAGTGGCTTCAAAATACGTGCGTACCACCTGCGCCAAGACAGGCATGGGCAAAGAGCGCCGAGATTCTCGTCCGGCAAGCACTACTCCCATCCCCTTACCTTCTCCCGCAGCACTTGGATTTACCTTAGAAGGGCAAATGGGATCAGCATCAAAATATGCCCAATAATCTACTAAATTTATGGGGCTTGTCTGTCTGTTTTGCGTCCACCGAAAAGCTTTGTGAATCCATGCGCTGCGTATAAGTTGCCCATCTTTAACGGCATAACCTTGTACTTTTTCATAAGGAAAAATTCGTACCAAGGCTGTATTTAAGGGGCTAAAATTCAAATTGTAAACGGCACAAAAATCTATATTCTGTAATTCATTGAGAGTTTTATGTAATGATCGCACTTGTTCGAAGCTTTCTTTACCGGGTAAAATATGCGCCGGTACGCCATGCAACACAGCATGAGGATAGACGATGGCTGCCAATGCGCAAAGACTGCTATCAAGACAAAGATGCACTTGACCACGTTGCTCAAGGCTTTGCACAAGACGCTTGGTCTGCACCACATCACCAAAACGGGCCAGCTGAATGATCAAAAATTGTTTCATGACTCCCCCCTTGAGAGAATATGTAAAATTTCATATGATATCAAGCTTTAAAATACTTTAAAATTACTGTTAAAAATTGGTCACCCGAATGCACTTCACTTTTTGAACAGAAAAATGTACAAGGGATAAAATCAAAATCGGTAGTAACAATGTATTATCCTCTTTTTATTGATGTGCAAAAATGCGCTTGCTTGATTATAGGCGGCGGTGAAGTGGGCTTTCGTAAGGCACAAAGTTTACTGCAAGCTAAGGCAGAGCATGTACTTGTACTGGACATCACAAGCTTTAATGATTATTGGAAGAGCATAGAAACGGCGTCGCTTGTACTTGAAAAACGTCCTTTTAGCGAAGCAGACCTTGAAGGCAAGGGACTGGTATTTGCCTGCACTGCCAATGCAGACTTCAATGCTCATGTGGCCACGCTGTGTGCCGCACGCCATATTTTATGTAATTGTGTGGATGCGCCTCGCAAAGGCTCATTTATTGTACCTGCTCTTGCTAAAATTCAAGGAAAATGTGCGGATGACTCTTGCCTCATGGCTGCACTCTGTACGGAAGGTGCAAGCCCTGCTTGGGCACGTTTTTTACGCATGGAATTGGAAGAATGGTTAAAACCCTATGCGCCCATGAGTATTTTTTTAGGGCGATTGCGTCCTTTGGTGCTTGGACTACAACAGGAAACAAAAAAAAATACTGAGCTGTTTCGTGCTCTTGTGAACTCTCCATTGCGCCATCACTTGGCACTTGGGCAAGATGAGCAAAGCCGGCTGCTTTTAACGGAGCTGTTACCCCCTAAGCTGCATGGACATATTGCGGAGTTATTACATGATCTCATTTGAGCAAAGCGCTTTACTTATAATGTTATTTTATGCTGTCGCCACTGTCTGCGGCATACTTGGTCTTGTGCTGAGGCAACGCTTTTTACGCATAACTGCCTTTATTTTCGTCCTCGCGGGTTTTTTATTGCAAACCTTTGATATGGCAAGAGGAAGCCACGCACAACCTCCCGATGGTTTAACTGCCGGTGAATATTTGGTTTTAATGGCGTGGTTTATGATTGTATGCGCTTTTTGGGGACAGTGGAAAACACGCCATACCACGCCCATAATTTTTATGTTACCGCCGGTTTTAATTCTACATTTATCTTCTTTGCGAGTTATGGATAAAGTTATAATTTTACCGGAAAAGCTCAACGCATCTTTTTTTGCTTTACACATCGGCTCTTTGTACATAAGCATTGGACTTATGGCATTGGCATTTATGGCAGGAGCAATTTTTTTGTATACGGAGAAGAAAATTAAAACCAAAGCACCCATTACCGGCTTTAGTAAAGATTTTCCGGCATTGGCAATTCTTGATAAAACCAACGCCATAGCAACATATATTGGTTTTCCTCTTTTTACCATAGGCATTGTGTCCGGTATAATTTGGGCAGGCAGTACTTGGGGCAAAGCCATCTCTGCCGATCCCAAAGAAATGATTTCTTATTGTATATGGATTGTTTACGCATGGCTTTTTCATATGCGTACCGTACAAGGCAGGGGCGGTCGAAAGCCTGCCATCTTGGCACTTTGTATTTTTGCTTTATGCCTTTTCTCCATGGTGGTGGTAAACAGCTTCATGGAAACGCATCATTCTTTTACTGTAAAATAATAATATGAATAGAAATATCTACCTTATTGGATTAAATCACAAAACAGCTCCTGTGGAAATTCGTGAACGCTTTGCCCTAAGCGAGCATAATACTGCGGAAAATTGGGGCATACGCTGTGAAGGTGCCATTCGAGAAGCATTGATTCTTTCCACCTGTAATCGTGTGGAAATAATTGTCTGCGAAAAAGAATGTAGGTGTACAAAGCATGACGGCTTGTCAGAACCCACCATTATCGGTCAAGTTTTAAGTCAATGGGCTAAATGTTGTAAACGCTCTACGGAAGAATTGCGCCCTTACCTTTATGCTCATAAAAATGAACAAGCCATACGCCATATTTTTACGGTGGCATCGAGCCTTGATTCCATGGTACTTGGCGAACCGCAAATACTTGGACAATTGAAAGATGCTTATCGTAAGGCTGTGGAAAATCACAGTGCCGGCACCATACTGAATCGCCTCTTACATAAAGCCTTTTCTGTGGCAAAAAGAGTGCGCACGGAAACTGCCATTGCCAACAGTGCCGTATCCATATCCTATGCCGCTGTGGAATTGGCAAAACGCATTTTTGGGCAATTACATGAACAAAAAGCCATGCTGGTAGGTGCAGGTGAAATGGCAGAATTGGCGGCAGAACATTTGTTACAAGCGCATATTTCCCATATGTACGTGGCAAATCGTACCGTGGAACGTGGGCAGGAACTTGCCAAAAAATTTAAGGGTACTTTTATCCCCTTTGAGCACATGGTGGAGCATTTAACAGACGTTGATATTATTATTTCTTCCACCGGAGCAACGGAGGCAATTTTAACTGCCAAAGATTTGAAGGGTATCTTAAAAAAACGAAAATATAAGCCTATGTTTTTCATTGATATTGCCGTACCTCGTGACATTGATCCCGATGTGAACGGTCTTGAAAATGTTTATTTATATGACATTGACGACTTAAAGGAAGTGGTGGAAGAAAACCTTGCCGGACGTAAGGACGAAGCCATAAAAGCCGCCAATATTATTGACGAAGAATTGGTGCTCTTTGGGCAATGGCTCAGCAGTCTTGATGTGCAACCCACCATTGTGGATATTATTCAACGCTCTGAGAATCTCGCTCATGATGAATTGCAACGTACCCTCAAAAGGCTCGGTACCAATGATCCCAAAACCAAGGCAGCTTTGGAAGATATGGTATCTGCGCTTATTCGTAAGCTCAACCATGCTCCCATATCTTTTTTGAAGCATGGTACCATGAGCGAAGAAGGTGCCACTCCACGCATTCATATGGTACGCCGAATTTTTGACTTGGATGATAAGATTCCAAGCTTGCGCTCCATGAAGCACTTAAAATCCACAGAACAACCCATTCCCAATAAAGAGTAAGTATGCGATCCTACCTTATAGATGATGTGAGCATGGAAAATTGCCAAAAACTTCAAGAACATTTAATACAATTGGACTTGCAGGCAACTTTACCCGGTGTTTTTTGGTTCACGGTACCCCAAGAATTTTTCACACAAGAACAAGATGCCCATGCCACAGATTGCGGGCCCCATGTTATGGCTTTGGAAATTGAAGAACATAAAGGGCTTGTGCGTTTGGAATTTTTAGTACGAGCCAAAAATGCCTTGCATTGTTCTTGTGTGGGCTATGCATCACCTGCGCTTATACAGCACATGATAAGTCGAGTGGACGAGATTTTTGCTCAACTAAGCATTGATATCTAAGCTATTATGCTTTTTCCTTCTTGTCTGCCTCCATTAAAAACACAAGCACGTACAAGTAAAAATCTTGTTCGCCAAGCGGAAGTTTTTCTCCAAGAAGAATTACACATTGAGCTGCAAAATAACCATTTTCTACTGGCTGTCTCCGGCGGTGCCGATTCCATGGCATTACTTTGTATATGGCAATGGTTAAGTGCAAAACATGCTTGCACATTTTCTGTTGTACATCTTAATCATGGCTTGCGCCAAGAAAGCTTTGCGGAAGCAGAGAACCTTAAAAAATTATGCACTGCTTGGAACATAGATTATTTTACTGAATTCTTTGACATTCCAAAACTTGCTCAAGAGCAAAAACTTGGCTTTGAAGAAATGTCTCGTAAAATTCGCTATGAATTGTATGCAAAATACAGAAAAAAATGCCGTGCCGCATGGATTTGCCTCGGGCATCACTTGCAAGATGTTCAAGAAGATATGCTCATGCGCCTTATTCGAGGTACAGGCTGGCCGGCATTGGCAGGAATGGTGGCAAAAGATGAAGATCGGCACATTTTACGTCCCTTACTTATGCAAGAAGCCCAAGAGTTACGCCATTTATTGCAAAATGCCGGTATTTCTTGGGCAGAGGATGCCAGCAACAGTGACACAAAGTTTTTCCGTAATCGAGTACGTCACACGCTCTTGCCCCTTTTTCAAGCCGAGAACCCTCAATTCAGCAAAAAAGCACAAGAGCTTTGGCATATGGCACAATATGATAAGGAGCATTGGCAAAATGCATTGCATGAACTTTGCCGCAAATATCATGTGCATTGCCAAGATGCTTGCGTAAAACTACCGGCTGATCTTCTCAAACAAATCGACAAAGCCACTCGCTTGCGCCTCTACCTGCACGCCATACATTTATTAAAACAAGATAATGCATATATTACAGGCCAAGCCAGAGCACATACTTTTTTTGCCCTTGACCATGCTCTTACACAAGGTCGAGGCAATACCATCTTTCAATTACCGGGAAATATTTGTGCGTATTTAAAAAAAGGAAGCATTGTTTTTAAAGCAGATTAAGAATAAAAAATAAGTTCGTTTATCCGCCTAAATACGCTTCTTTTACCTTGGGATTTGCCAACAATTCCTGACCGCTTCCTTCAAGGACTATGCGCCCTACTTCCAATATATAGGCATGGTTGGCAATGGACAAAGCGGCAAAGGCATTTTGTTCCACAAGTAAAATGGTCTTTCCTTCGTTGTTAATGCGCAAAATAATATTGAATATTTCTTTGACCAAAAGTGGCGCAAGCCCGAGGGATGGCTCGTCAAGCATGAGCAAATTTGGTCTGCTCATGAGCGCACGTGCCACTGCCAGCATTTGCTGTTCTCCGCCGGAAAGCGTACCGCCTTTTTGCCAAAGCCTTTCACGTAAACGTGGAAACAGAGAGTAAACCCACTTAAGATCTTTGAAAATTTCATCTTTATCATTGCGACAATATGCACCAAGATAAAGATTTTCTTCCACAGTAAGATGAGGGAGAATGCGCCTGCCTTCGGGAGAGAGAGAAATACCCCTTACCACCATTTCTTCCGGTGCCAAACCCACGAGGGAAATGGTAGGTCCGCCAAGGTTACGCTGAAAAGTAATTTCACCGCTAATATTTTTATTTAGTCCTGCAATGGAGCGAATAATACTGCTTTTCCCGGCACCGTTGGCACCGATAAGGGTCACAATGCTGCCACGTTGAATTTCAATGTTAACACCTTGAACAGCTTCAATTCCGCCATAACGTACCTTAAGGTCTTTGATATTTAGCATAAATCTTTCTCTTGCGGTGCAATGGTAAAACTATTGTACATCTGTGCCAAGATATGCCTTGATCACTTCAGCATTATTACGTATTTCTTCCGGAAGACCCTCGGCAATGAGGCTTCCGTACTCCATAACCCAAATATATTGACACACTCCCATAACAACCTTCATGTCATGCTCAATGAGTAAAATAGTCAAATCAAATTCATCACGAATGCGCCCGATAAAGTGCATCAGCTCAATACTTTCTTGAGGGTTCATACCGGCAGCCGGTTCATCCAATAACAAAAAGCGCGGCTCTGTTGCTAAAGCTCTGGCTATCTCAAGGCGACGTTGTGCTCCGTAAGGAAGAGAATGCGCCTTTTCATGAGCATAGGCAGTAAGCTCTAGCTTTTCAATGAGTTGCATTGTTTTTTCGGCAATGGAGTCTTCTTCCTTATTGAACATGGGCAAAGAAAGCGGAGCCATCCACCAAGGATATTTGCGGCGTACATGACATCCCACCATAACATTTTGTGCGGCGGTTAAGTGCTGCGACAAACGGATATTTTGGAAAGTGCGAGCAAGCCCTGCTTTACAGACCTGATGCGGCGCATGTGCCGTAATCTCTTTGCCATCAAAAACAACTTTCCCTTCTTGAGGAGTATAAAAACCGCTGATGACGTTGAAAGCGGTGGTTTTTCCTGCACCATTTGGACCAATGAGACCCACAATACTGCCGGAAGGAATCTGCATACTCAAACCATTGACGGCAATAACACCGCCAAAACGCATTACAATATTTTCAACGGATAAAAAAGCATCGGCTGCTTGCACTTTGGTGAAAGTCTCGCTCATTTTTTCCTCCAGAATGAAAAAAGACCGGACCAAGTAATTTCGCGCATCCCCATGATTCCTTCACGGCGAAATAAAATTATTCCCAAAAGGAAGAGCGAAAATATAACCATACGCATACCGGGAATGCCGGGAATTTCTATAAAACCTAAATTCATGGGCTCTTCCAAAATACGCATCCATTCCAAAGCAATGGTAATAACGGTCGCTCCCAAAATGGAACCGGTTATGGAACCGAGACCGCCGGCAACCACAAACATTAACACATTGAATGTTAAAAGGAAGTTAAACATTTTGGGGTCAATGGTAGAAAGATGACTGCCAAGCAGAGCACCGCCAATTCCGGCAAAAAAAGCTCCTAGGCAAAACGAAAGAACTTTATAATAAAATGTATTGATACCCATAACCTTGGCAGCGATTTCATTATCTCGTATACATTTGAAAACATTTCCGTAATTACTATTCACCAAGCGCACAATAAAAATCAAGGTAAAGATCAACCAAATAAAACAAGTAAATAAATCCGCATGTCCGGGTATGCCTTTAATGCCCAAGGAACCGTTGGTGATGGAGGTAGCATTTACTATGAGAACACGTATGATTTCCGCAAATCCAAGGGTGGCTATGCCAAGATAATCATCTCCAAGGCGCAAAACAGGCAAGCCGATGAGCAATGCAAAAAGCGCCGCAACCAATCCTCCGGCAAGAACAGATACCCAAAATGGAGTGAAAATA
>CAYJHV010000015.1:0-13255 GCA_964369825.1 uncultured Desulfovibrionaceae bacterium
ATTGATTTAAATATATTAGTGCTTACAAAACCTCCCCCCGGCACTGCGTGCCACCCCCCCTCCAGAGGGAGGTTTTAAGGAGCACTTCGAACATAAATAGGTTTTGTGAGCAAAGACTTACTAAAAAGCCTCCCTCGGGAGGGGGTGGCACGCAGTGCCGGGAGGAGGTACAGAGCAGAAGATATTTAAATCAATATTTTTGGATAAAGCAAGTTACTGGCTATCTCAAGGAAAATAAATGGAAATAAAATTACTATCATGGAATGTCAATGGATTGCGAGCAGTTTCAGCCAAAGAAGATTGGAAATGGTTTGAAAATAGCGATGCCCACATTATTGGCTTACAAGAAACCAAGGCTTCCCCTGAGCAACTCAAAGATTCTTTGACTCAACCTGAGGGTTGGCATTCGCTCTTTGCATCTTCCACAGTTAAAAAAGGGTATTCGGGAGTAGCTGCCTTCAGTCGCATTGAACCCATAGCCAGCAGCGTTGAGCTTCCACATACAGCTTATACCGGCGAAGGACGGCTTATACACATGGAATTTCCATGGTTTCATTATTTTACGGTGTATTTTCCGAATGGAGGCGCACAAGAAGTTGACGAACAGGGCAAAGCATTGCCGGGAAAGTTTAAACGTGTACCTTATAAAATGGGTTTTTTTGATGCTTTTTTCAACCATGCCGAAGAATTGCGCAAAACAAAACCCATTGTGGTTTGTGGAGATTTTAATATTGCCCATAAAGCTATGGATTTGGCAAGACCAAAGCAAAATGAATTAAATACCGGATATTTGGCAGAAGAACGAGCATTTCTTGATTCCTTTGTGGCCGCCGGCTATGTGGATACTTTTAGAGCAAAGCATGGCGCAAGCGAAGGAGATTATTCATGGTGGTCATATAAAGCCGGCGCACGCCCTAAAAATGTTGGTTGGCGCATAGATTATTTTTTTGTTTCAAAGGAATTGGAGCCAAACATTAAGGACGCTTGGATTGAAAGCCATATTTACGGTTCTGATCATTGTCCGGTGGGTTTGTTGCTGGAAATATAACAAAAGCACTTTCTGATAACAAATATAAACATAAAAAGGGGAAACGCAACATTTCCCCTTTCTTTATTTTTGCTAGAAAACAAGCACAAAGTATGAACTAATCTTTTCGTAAATGCTCGTCTTCTTCTTGTTTACTTTTACACGCAATGCAAAGCCGTGTTACAGGTCGAGCGTTCAAACGTGGTACACCTATATCCTCACCGCATTCTTCGCAACAACCAAAGGTTCCATCATCAATGCGCTGAATGGCAGATTGGATTTTACGTATAAGCCTACGTTCGCGGTCACGAATACGTAAGGTAAAAGCACGATCAGATTCAGCGGTGGCTCTGTCGGCAGGGTCGGCAAAGGCTTCATTGCTGTCAGTCAGTTCTTCTATGGTGATATCGCCCTTTCTTTGAGCTTCTTCCAACATTTGAGCCAGTTTATCACGAAAATACTCTATATCTTTTTGTTCCATAAGATCCTCCACAAAATGCAAATGCATCTTATTTTTCCTTTGCAAAAGACAACAAAGATTTAATAGCACATATATATATGATTTTATGCATTATGTAAAGACATTTTCGCACGCCAAAAAGGGGTAGATTTATCTTATTTTTGCTTCTCACAGGTCATATTTGCATGACTTTCGATTTTTTTAGCTTGTTTCATCTCTTCACATGAAGGTTCGTGCCATGCCAAAGATGTATGGCGCAAAGGCTTTACCGCAAGAGCTGTTTCCGTGTCCTGTCTTCTCCCTTGACGTACCATAACTGTCACCTTGGCATCTTCATGTCCATTTTCTACTTCTTTGACAGCTTTTGGAGCAAAGGAAGCCACAAAACTTGCCGCATCTTGCAAGATTGGTAGGTCATAATCTCCCAAATGTTGCATATGACGCAAAAGAGCCAAAGGTCCGGCAAAATCCCTCATCCTAAAAACATAGTCTTTTTCTTGAATAAGTTCTTGAATGGCAGCATTGCTGGCAGCATTTCTGCCAACAATAAGCCAATATTTGCCAAGTCCACCCTCACTCCAATATTGACGCCCGGCATGGGCAAGGCGAAAATCATCTGCTTGAGGCTGTGGTATACGAGACAAAACCATCCAATAACGGCTGGCATTTTCCTGTTCTGCCAGCATACACCCTCCGGCCGGCGTTGGTATAACTTTTATATCAAAGTATTTTGCCAGCGCCATTTGTTCTTTGCGTCCTCGTCCTGATATGGCATGAAGTTTTTCTCTATCCACAAGTTTTGTTATTTCGGCAGATGTCGGTTCAAAAAATTTTGCCGACAAGGGTCTGAGTAAAAGATCTTTCAAACCGCTCTCTCGCCTAATAATATTAAGCGTTTCTCGGCGCTGTGACATGGGCCTTTGCCCCAAAACTTCACCGGAAATAATACATTTAGCGCCGCATTCTTCCAAATAGCGTTTGGCATGGCGCATAAGCAAAATTTTACAATCCACGCAAGGATTAAGCATTTTTCCAAAACCGTGTTCGGGGCGTTCCAGCAAAAGGCGCACAAAATCTTCACCAATATCCACGCAACTTATGTCAAGTTTATACATTTTCTCCCATTTTTTTTGTAAATGGGCTTTACCAAAAAAAGGGCTTACAAAATGCAAGCATTTTACTCTAAGACCTTGTTCCTCGATGGTTTTTACCGCAAGAATACTGTCCAATCCACCGGAAAAAAGTGCTATGGCATCATAATTATTTTTCATGAAAGATACATATAGCCAAGCATGGTAAAGAGCAATAAAAAAATAGCCACAGAAAGAAAAAATGTATCCTTAAGGAAATTTTAAGTTGATAAAAAAATCACAAATAATATTCATTCCTTAGCTTAATGATAAGAATAAAAAAGTGTAGAAAGTACCTGAAAATACAATTTTTTACACTTGGCAATCTTTTAAATGTATTGTATACGCAAAAAAGATTAATTTTAGGAAGGACTATATTTATGCAATCAAGCGTACAAATTGAAGAAAATGCTTTGCAAGAATTTTTGCAACAGCTTTTGCATACGCACAAACGACCGACATGCTGCTTTGAAGAAAATGGTACCATACTGTATGCTTCAGAAAGTTTTTTAAAGCTTTTCCGGTGCTCTACGCATCTAGAATTACAAAATAATTTCAATCTTTCCTTAAAAAATTCTTCTAAAAACTCCCTCATTTCTCAATTTCCAATAACCCTAGAAAAAGGATTCAGTCAATGCACCTTAGACCATACCTTACTTAATGGGAGTCAAATACGCCTTGAATATGGATTAAACCTTATACATCATAAAGACAAAAATATTATTGTGGGTGTAACTTCAAAGATAGAATTATCCCCCTCTGATGCAAAGATGCTGCAAAAGACAGCACATGTTGTTGCGGAACAAAATCCTCTTATTACAGAACATGCATTAAAAATAATTGACGCATCGCCAACCGGAATAAGCCTTTGGAGTGAAGACTTTCAAATTATTGCTTGTAATACTGTTTTTTTAGATTTCTTTAATGTAGAAAGTATCAATGACTATAAACAAGTTATTACAAGTCTTGTTCCGGAATTTCAACCTTGCGGTACACCGTCAGTAAAGTTTGGCGTCAGTGCCCTTGAACAAGCCTTTCGTGAAGGATATGCCACCTTAGAATGGTTTTGGCTTGATAAAGCCGGAAATATTGTGCCCACCATGGTAACTTTGCGCCGCATAACAACAGAAAATGAGCCATTGGTTGTGGGTTATATCTATGACCTTCGAGAACTGCAAAGCATCAAAGAAATCGCCAAAGATGCTGAAGAGCGTGTACAAATTATGTGGGACAGTATGCCGCTTGGTGCAACTTTTTGGAATAAAGATCTTGAACTCATTGATTGTAATTTAGTGGTGGCACAGCTTTTTGGTTTTGATACAAGAGAGGGCTTTATCCAAAATTTCTATACAATTCATCCTGAATACCAACCAAATGGTATAAAATCAATTGATTATTGTAAAGATACTCTTGCCAAAGTTTTTCGTGAAGGCTATGGAGAAATTGATTGGTTGCATATTACACAAAGCGGTGAGGCATTGCCGGCACACATAACACTTTTTCGTACCGAATATAAGGGTGAAGACGTTGTACTTGCTTATGTCACAGATTTAAGAGAAATTAAAGCTAGCCGCAAGGAAACAAGTAATGCCCTTACTCACAGCAAAATAATGTTTGAAACTGCACCGCTAGGCATTACTTTTTGGAACAAAGACCTAGAAATGCTCAACTGTAATGAAGAAATTCTACGTATTTTTAACCTTAACGATAAAGATGAATATTTAAACCATATTTTGAATATTACTCCAGAATTTCAAGAAAATGGTCAACGCTCTGACGAACTTATTTGGCAAAAACTAGCCCATGCCTTTGAAGTTGGGCATCATGAACTTGAATGGATGCATCAAGATCTTGAGGGTAATCCCATCCCCATGCACATTGTTTTAGTTCGCTCCATGCTGGACGATGAACCCATTGTCATTTCCTATGCTAAAGATTTACGAGAACTTAAAAAAGCCGAACAAAAAATTTCTGAATTTGAACAATTAAATAAAATTATTTTTGATGCCATTCCCGTAAGTACAAATATTTGGGATAAAAACTTTCGTTTGCTCGGTTGCAATAACGCCACCTTAAAACTTTTTGGATTTGAGAATAAAAAAGAATATTTACAATCTTTTTACAAGCTTCATCCCGAAATACAGCCTAACGGAAGCATTAGTGCCAAACTTATTTTTGAAGATTTTCGATTGGCACTAAAGGAAGGTTATAGACAAATTCATTGGATGCATCAAAAACCGGACGGAACACAGTTTCCCACCGAAAAAACCTTTGTGAAGGCAACCTATCAAGGTGAAGACATTGTACTTATTTTTACACGTAATTTAAGTGAGCTTTACTCAAGTCAAAATATTTTGCGTGAGGTGGAGCTTCGCAACGAGCTTATGTTGGACGCTCTCCCCCTTGGCATACATTTCTGGGATGAAAGTAGAAAGCTGATCTACTCAAACCTTGCCGGCGTTCGCCTCTTTGGTTTTGAGAGTAAAGAAGACTATCTCCGTGAATTTTTAACAACCTTACCTGACTTTCAACCGGACGGCACAAAATCCACGGAGCGCATCGCAAAAATATTGGATAAAGCCTTTGAAAAAGATTATTTGGTAACAAAATTTACAGGAAAAAATCCCTTTAATGACGAGCTTATTCCCGTTGAGATTACCATTATCCGTGTCTGCTATCGAGGAAAACTCGGCGTTATTTCCTACATTCGTGACTTACGTGAGATGAAAGATACGCTGAACTAGTACAATACTTTATTCAAAAATAATGATATTTTTTGTGGGGGAGGAGACCTTTTTTCAAAAAGGTCCCTCCCCCGGAAAAAATTATTATCAAATTAAATCACATGTGAACTAAATCAAGGTAATAGCACAAATTTATTGCCCTAAAACCTCAAATAATCTATATTTGAGATCATTGCGTAATTCGTCATCTTTCATGGCAAAATAAATATTTGCGGTAAGATATTCTACCCAATCACCGGCGTCAAAACGATGACCGGCAATTTTCACTGCCAACATACCTTTTTCTTTGGCAAGGGCTTGTAAAGCATCGGTAAGTTGAATTTCACCGCCATGACCGGGTTTTACTTGTTTCAAATAATCAAAAATATCAGGAGTAAGCACATAACGTCCCACAATGGCAAGGCGTGAAGGAGCTTTGTCCACATCGGGCTTTTCCACCATATCAGTTATGCGATACACGCCTTGAGAAATTTCAACGCCGTCAATGATACCATAACGATTAACTTTATCTTGCGGCACTTCCATAACGCCGATGACCGGCATATTTTCTGCCATGGCAACTTCTATAAGCTGTTGTATTCCGGGATTTTCTCCAAACATAAGGTCATCCCCAACCATGATGGCAAAGGCCTGCCCACGCACCAATTCCTTGGCACAAAGCACGGCATGACCAAGACCCAACTGCTTTTTTTGGCGCACGGAAAACATATTTACCATTTCGGCAACATCTTGGATAATTTTCAGTTTATCATGCTTTCCGGCTCGTTCCAGCACATTTTCCAACTGTAAATTGTAGTCAAAATGGTCTTCGATGATTTTTTTGTCTCTGTTGGTAACAAAAATCACATCCTTAATGCGTGACGCCAAGGCTTCTTCTACTACCCACTGAATAACAGGTTTATTGTAGATGGGGAGCATTTCCTTGGGAATGTTTTTACTGGCAGGCAGAGAACGAGTTCCCCAACCTGCTACCGGCATAATAACTTTGCGAATCTTATTCATCTTTTCCTTCTTCACTCTCTGAAGCACGTAAAATGTGTTTAACCTGTTCAGCCAAAAATAATGCGTGTGACCGAACTTTTTTCTCGTCTTCACCCTCAACCATAACCCGGCACAAGGGCTCCGTTCCCGAATAGCGCAAAAGAACTCTCCCACGCCCGGCAAAATCTTTTTCAATATCTTCCACTGCTTTAAGTAAGCGAGCTTCCTTTTCTATGGGAGGCTTTCTCTGCACACGCACATTAATAAGCTCTTGCGGAAAAGGGGTCAAGAGACCGGCTAATTCCGATAGTGGTTTTTGCCTTTCGCACATATATCGTAAAATTTGTAATGCCGCAAGTAATCCGTCACCTGTTGTGCTATATTGGCGAAAAATGAGATGCCCTGATTGTTCGCCCCCAAACATATAGCCACCGCCTTGCATGGCTTCCATAACGTAGCGATCACCAACTTTTGTGCGCAATAAATGACCGCCATGCTTTTGCATAAATAATTCCAAAGCCATATTACTCATCACCGTGGCAACTACTGTTTTATTTGGTAATTCATTTCTTTCAAGCATGGCAAGAGCACACAAAGCCATAATTTGGTCACCATCTAAAATAGTACCATGCTCATCCACCACAATCAGCCTATCGGCATCACCATCCAAGGCAAGCCCTATGTCAGCACGCACTTCTCGCACCTTTTCAGCGGTACGTTGCGGAAAGAGTGAACCGTAACCGTCGTTAATATTGGTACCATTTGGCTCCGTACCAAGGGTAAAAACCTCTGCGCCAAGTTCTCGCAATGCCAATGGTGCCACCTTATATGCCGCACCATGAGCACAATCAATAACCACACGAATGCCGGTTAAAGATAAATGTGCAGGAAAACAGCTTTTTGTGTACACAATATAACGCCCACCGGCATCTTCTATTCTTTTGGCACGCCCTATATGTTCACTACTTGGAAAACTCCAAGTTCCTTGCTCTCCGGTTTGTAGTTGCGAGTTATTTTGAAACATGAGCGAAGAAATAGTATCTTCCACCTCGTCGGCAAGCTTAAAACCCTCGGCATCAAAAAACTTTATCCCATTATCATAATAAGGATTGTGCGATGCAGAAATAACCACGCCGAGATCCGCACGCATATTACGAGTCAAAAATGAAATGGCAGGTGTTGGTAAGGGACCAACCATGATAGCGTCCATACCCATGGAACAAAAACCTGCCGTCAAGGCTGATTCAAAGGTATAGCCGGAAAGCCTTGTATCTTTACCAATCAGCACCTTATGCGGATGTGAACCTCGACGAAAATAACTGGCCGCAGCTTGCCCAAGACGTAATGCCATATCCACTGTCATGGGATATACATTGGCTTTGCCCCGTATGCCATCAGTTCCAAAAAGACGTTTCTCCATATATTCCTCTGTTTTTATCGTACATCAAATTTTAGGGAGAAAAAACTTTTTGTTAGCGGCAAAAAGTCCTCTCTCCCCAAAAATATTTTAATTCCTATGTGAAATCTCAAAATATCTAAAAAACTTGACCTCTAGCACCGGAAGTACGAGGCGGTTTCACCCAATTTTTAATTTTCATGCCCATATCGTAACCCACGGACCGCACCATAAGACCGGCTGCATCATCAGGCATACGCTGCTGTACACCAAGAACAAAAAGATCCGTGGCTTGCTTTTTCTCCATGGCACCGCCTTGCCCCATGGACCAAATAAGCGTACCCGAAGCCACTTCATACACTTCTATTTGTATGGACACAGATGAATTTCCGGCACTGCCACCATCAAGATAGTGTGAAATGTAGCCACCAACCAGAACATTAGCTCCTTTGGCTCTTGCCATGGCAAGGGCATCAGTTACTTGATATGGAATCGTGCTTTCATCATATTCCAAGACAGCAAAGGCACTTTGAGCTAACCATACTTGCCAAATCTGACGACTCAAACTGCGGCTAAGATGCATAGATTGCGCCACATCTTGAGTCACACGCAAGGGAACAAAAAGCCCTCTCAAAGGATCGGTGGGGTAGCCCGTTGGCTGCACATACACACGAATAGGGCTGACTGTAACCGGAGTATCACTGGTTAAATGAAAGGGCGTTGCCATTTCTCCATGCATACTCATACTGGGATTCGATCCAACAGACACACAGGATATAAGCTGCGCCAGTATGAACATTGCAAGTAAAAGCAGTGTTACAGGGGTAAATTTTTTTTTCATTGCATTCTCTCCGTGGGAGCTTCGGCTCCATGTATACTAACAAGAATTTTTTGCTGAGAACGCTGCAAACTTTCCAAGAGGGATAAACGCCGTTCCACCGACAAACGTTGAAATTCATTCCTACTTGTCAAAATTATGAGCTTTCCCATTTCATCTTGCAACGTTTGCAAATGATGTGCCTCAGCACCGGACAAATACCCATTACACAATGACAACTCCACCAAATGAATAAGTTTTTGCGCTTGTTCACCGATGTTTTCAGGGGCAACGTCCCGAGCATACCGCCGTTTTCTGAGAAATTCTTTCCAATAATTTCGTAAGGCAGAAAATACATTCATACATATTCTCCCTTGATAAAAACATGGTTTGGAGGCAAAAAATGCGTCTACACTGCAAATGCAAATGTAAAGCGTAGAAGTAATGGAATCACAATAAGGTAAAATGGCAAAACGCCAAGTAAGGTTTGTGGCCATGTCAAGTGCATTGCATAGCGAAAACCTAAAGTAGTACAAGCAATACTCCAAATAAAACCCACCAAAGAACCAATACCGGGAACTATACACAACAAAACCGGCGCAACACCATAGGCTGTTATTTGAAAAATCAATGAAAAATCAGCACGATTAGCTACGATAACCTTAAACATAAAAAAATAAAAGCCGGCTGCCACAAATAATTCTGCAATACTAAAGACTGTGCTCATAAGCAGCACATGCAAAAAAGAACTGCTTGAAGCAAACATGCCGAGCAATTGCTGTAATTGTGGATCATTGGCAGCCATAGGAGCAAGGTAATTTACCATAGCTTGCGCCCAAAATCTCTCACAGCTTACCTGTAGTATGGAGACAATCAAATAAAAAATTAAAGCTAAATTTTTCGGCGCATTAGCTTGAAAACCAACAAAAAAACGTGCCGGTGCAAAACAAACTCGCATAACTGTTTGGAAAAAAGCCGACAAAAAACCTATATCTTTGTGGTACTCCCAAGGATTTTGTATGGCAAAGGATGCAGAGGCATCTTCATGGGAAGGCTGAAACTTAGCTTGCTCTGTTTTGCCCCCTTGCTCAGCTTGTTCTTGATAAGCTGCCGCAGCCTTCTCAGACTCAACAAGCTCATGCTCCATAAAGACCTGTTTTTCAGTGGATTCATATGGTTCTTTTTTGAAAGAAGCTTTTTCTTGTGCCTCAACACAAATTTCTGTACCATTATGTTGCTCAGTTGTAAGTTTTTCTCGTGACAAAGCAAAACGATGTTGACACACAGGACAAGTGGCAGTGCGCACGTGCAAAGGCAACATTCCTTCTGTTACTTCACGGCTAAATTCACATTGAGGACAGGTGATTCTCATTTATCGCACTCCCAAAAACATAGTTAAAACATAGAATAGCTTTTTTCTGGAAAAGATGCAAGTATATATTTTAAGCATGAAAACGAATGACTTAATCAAGGGTAAATCAAAATGAGTTTGTATAATTTTAAATTGGAATTCTAATAAGATAGTCAATATTTAAGGAATTTTGCCAATGCAAAAAGAAATCTTTTGAAAGCGAAGGATATTGCGCACTTAAAGTATGAGTGAAGTCACCGGCAGCATTAAATACTGCCAATCTTTGTTCTAATTCCTGTGCGCTTTTGAAAATATGACTGTAATGCCAAATGGGTAAATGAGCAGCCAAAACAGGCGATGAATCAAGCCCTTCAAGTCTTTCGTGTACTTTGTTCACAAAACGCACCTTGTCTTTTTGTGTATGCGGAAAAAGGCGCAATTGAACGTCCGGCCAAAGACCGTGCCCCATACGTATATGCTCGCTGTCACCTTCAAAAGTGAAACGTGGAAAAATCACACCTCCGCTGTAATTATGGTTCAATAACGTCTGTAAGCTATTCCATGTGGTTGCATTAAAACGTTCATCTGCATCAAGGTAAAGCACAAAATCGCCGCTGCTTTGAGCCAATAATCTATTGCGTTGGGCAGAAAAGTCACTTTGCAGCTCATGGGCAAAATGCCTTATATTTGCTTTACACGAAAACGATTTTTCGCAAGGTGTTTTTGCATCCCAAAGCACTAACACTTCATGAATCCATTCAGGAATATGAGCAAAAAAACTTTCCAAATGCGGCTCTTCAGGATGAACAATCACATGCAGACTGAGAGAGCTTTGCTCTTGAGGCTTTTTTATTTCCTCCCATTGACTGCCAAGAAAAAGCTTACGCCACGTTTGCAAGCATTGACTGCGAGTTTGGGGGGGCTGACAAAACTGCATGGCGCATTTTTGCGGTATAAGCCCAAGGGCAAAGGTGAGCATAAATAATGCCCAAGGAGAAGAATCATATAAAAGTGTAGCACGCTCAATAAGTTTATTTTGCGTAAGAAATTGATTGCAAAAAGTGGCAGTACCACTGGAATCTTCCAAAATCAGTATATGCGCACTACTCTGCGCCACTTGTAATTGTGTCACAAGTTCAAGAACAATGTCTGCATTGAATGCTAATAAAATATAAAAGTTTACCTGCTTAGCCTCTCCCATGCGTACAAGACGTGAAATTTCCGAACTTTGTGTATTTTGTAATGAATTTTGCCATTGCTCCTGTGATTCTCCATGACTTTTCCACTGTAAAAGCTCATGACTGTAGACCTGCCAAATAGAAGTCAGATTTGATACAGAATTATCATGCCACATAATATCGTTCATGGTAAACTACTGTCAATATTCATAATGCAATACGCTTTATGAGGAAGCGTTACGAGCATATTGACGTGCTAATTCCACAAAATTTTCAGCCCACCATGGACAGCTAGGCGCAAAAATATGTGTATAAGAAGCAAAGGTTTGCTGCGTAAAAAGACCATCCACATGCTGTTTTGTATCATTACAAATTTGTGTACCCATACCCACTCCTTTGTCCAAGTGTAAACAAAATTTATCTTGAGGAGCTTGGTCACTATCAGCAACACAATGTGAATAATGAAATTCATGCCCTTTAAAAATTTGATCTTGAGGATGAAAAGCGTTGCCTGCGCTTACCCTTGCCTGCACATAGCCAAGCCCCTGAGGTTTTTTATGAAAATGTGTTCGCACGGGAAAAATCCCTGCCATGGGATAGGCGGTATCATTACGCTCCAATGCTTGCGCAAGAAGCATAAAACCGCCGCATTCCGCATAAATGGGCATACTATCTTGGGAATATTTCTTTATTTGAGCAAGATGTGGAGAGCAAGCAATCTCTGCCGCAAAATCCTCAGGATATCCGCCGCCCAAATACAGTCCGTGCAAATCCTTAGACCATTCTTTGGAATCAAGGATGGAAAGTGGTACAAGTTCAGCACCATTGCGAATGAGAGCTTCCAAATTTTCCACATAGTAAAACCACAGGGCATCATCATAAATATAACCAATGCGAGGAGCTTCATTGCCAAGGTTAATAACAGGATTTTCCCAAAATGGTTGACTTGATGTAAGTGCCGGCGCACTCAAAGCAATGTCATAAATTTTTTGTACATCACAATTTTCAGAGACAAATTCACCGAGCATTTGTAAAACACTTTCTGCATTTTCACTTTGACTCAAACCCATATGCCGTTCCGGTAAAGGATTGTCTTTGAGGCGAGGCAAAGAGCCAAGCACAGGAATATTTGTATATTGCTCAATGCTTGCACGCACAATGCTTTCATGTCGAGATGAACCCACTTGACTCAGCACAATACCGGCAATATCCAAATCTTTTTCAAAATGCAATATGCCCTGAATCAAAGCCGCAGAAGTTCGAGTCATCTTGGTGACATCCAATGACATAAGAATGGGAGTTTTTAAAGTTCTTGCAAGTTCGGCGGTAGAGCAAGTACCATTGACATCTTGACCATCAAAAAGCCCTCGATTGCCTTCAATAATAGCCATATCATAAGCACTCAAAGAAAATGCATGGATAAAAAGAGCTTGTAATTTTTCTGCCGTTAGAAAATAAGGATCAAGATTGGTGCAAAAAGTTTGGCTCGCAAGTTCAAGCCAGCGGGCATCAATATAATCCGGTCCTTTTTTATAGGGCTTAACGCCGGTACCTCTTTGCAAAAAAGCACGACATAAACCCAAAGAAAGAAGAGTCTTTCCACCACCGCCACGCAAGGCAGAAATAATCAAACGAGGGGCTATAAAGCTCATGTGACATCCTTTTTATGCAGCAATCATTCATAAAATCTTGTACTATACCATCTCTTGATGCAAAAAAGGGGACAAAAAAAGCTTGTCCCCTTTAAGATTTAGTCCTAAGCCTAACTTATATTACATAAGCAGACGGTACTAGTCTTCGCCTTCAGCTGCAGATTGTTTTCCGGCACCTTTAAGGCCGTACATGGTAGTAGAACCGGATGACCAAAATTCAAGTACTTCTTCATTCACAAGCTTAGTTAAGATTTTCTTCACATCACGAGGGCCTTTGCCTTCAAAAAGAGGAAGGAAATCTTGGAAGTAAAACTTGGATTTTCCGGTTTTGCTTTGAAGGAACTCAACAACAATAGTTTTTTCGTCGCTCATGTTTTTCTCCGAATAAGATCACTTTTAAGTTAGTTTTAGAAACAATCCTAAACCCGGCAACCATAAAGGCTACCGGGCACTTGGAAGTAATCTTGGTTAGAATTTGAATTGCGTGCTTTGACGCCATGTGTAGTACGCAGGATCACG
>CAYJHV010000016.1:0-84 GCA_964369825.1 uncultured Desulfovibrionaceae bacterium
TTTTAGCTCATTTCCGAAGGGAATGAGCCGTAAGCGCGTTTTGAGGGGGGTGTGGGGGGAACTTTTTGGCGCAAGCAAAAGTTC
>CAYJHV010000016.1:94-10990 GCA_964369825.1 uncultured Desulfovibrionaceae bacterium
TTTGTAACCCACAAAAATTCGGGTTAAACTAAGACATGTAACGTCTTGAAATAGCTAGATAGTGTAAAATGTAACCTTGGGGGATGCTTTTTTGCGCCAGCAAAAGTTTTCCCCTCCCCCGCAAAAAACCATCAAAAGACAGCAATCATATCAAATCTATAAAACTTCAAGGCTAAGATTATTATTGGTATACACACAAATTTCGGCAGCAATATTCATAGCGTGGCTTACGATATGTTCTGCGCTCATATCTTCTTGACCATGGCGCATAAGGGCACGGGCTGCGGAAAGGGCATAAGCACCTCCACTGCCAATGGCTGCAACGCCGTCGTCGGGTTCGATAACATCGCCATTACCGGAAAGAACAAGAATGTGATCTTGGTTGGCAAGTAAGAGCATGGCTTCAAGGCGTCTGAGATATTTATCTTTGCGCCAATCCTTGGTCATATCAACGGCAGCACGCACGAGATTTCCTCGAGTTTCTTCAAGTTTTGCTTCAAAAAGCTCAAAAAGGGTGAAGGCATCGGCGGTGGCACCGGCAAAACCTGCAAGTATTTGATTTTTGTACAATCTGCGAATTTTGCACGCACTGTGTTTCATAACAATACTTTGACCAAGGGTCACTTGTCCGTCACCGCCAAGGGCAACTTTTCCATTGTGGCGCACTGCCAATATAGTAGTCGCATGTGTATTCATTTTAGAGTCCTTTTTTCCAAATTTCTTTATATTCTTTATATATAGCATTAAAGCGTTGCAATGCTTTCCTGTCGTTGTTGGTACGCATATATTTTTTGGCTTTTTCGCTATATTGTTTTGTTTTCTTTTTTTGTTTTGCATACATGGAACCATAGGCTAGGTGAAGGTATGCTAAAAAGTTTTTACCGCTTTTGCCAAGGGAGCGGGCGTAGGCGGTATGCACTTCACTGTCTTGAGGAAGCACACGTAGTATTTGTTTATAATATGTTTCTGCTTGCTGAGTGCGTCCTGTATCGCTTAGGATACGGGCATAAAAAAATTGTGCCATGTAATCACGAGGATCTTTTTGTAATGCTGAGACAAGCAAATTTTCTGCGAGTTGGAAGGTACCTTTTTTATAGTGAAAAGTACCGGCTTCACGAAGAATGAGAGGGTCATTGGGGGCAGCTTTGAGGGCTTTTTCAAAGGAAACGTTGGCGGCGCGAATATTATTTTGGCGAGCATAAACCATACCCTGCCCCATAAGCTCAAGACCGCTTTTTTTGCCTGCAAAGCGATGCTGGGCAGCTTGAATATTGCCATAACGAGCCCAAAGAAGAGTTTGTACACGTTTAAAGCGTGTATTATTGACGGTACGGCGCAATAAATGTTGCGGACCTGAACGTGCCTTGGCCAAAACGCTGGTAATACGATTGCTCACATCGGGGTGAGTGGAAAGATAGGTGGGAACTTTTCCGCCGCCGCTGATGATACTTTTCTCATAGATTTTTTTGAAACCGCCTGCCATATGTACCGGAGGATAACCGGCAGCCACAAGATATTGATATCCAAGGTCATCGGCTTCAGTTTCGTCTATGCGGCTGTAGTTGAGCATGGCAGATTGTCCGGCACCCATTGCCCCAATGGCAATGGCAGCACCTTCTCCACCGGCAACGGCAACACCGGCTATGCCAAGAAGGAGGGCGGCAAGTCCCATAACTCGTCCTCTTTTAATGCGGCTTGCCACATGGCGTTGAGTTACGTGCGCCATTTCGTGGGCAATGATGCCGGCAAGTTCCGCTTCATTGTCCAATTGCATTATAAGCCCTGAAAAAACAAAAATATTTCCACCCGGTACAGCAAAGGCATTGAGACCATTATGCAAAATAACACCGGAGCGAAATTTAAAAGGTTGCGGTGGAATATTTTTGGCTATTCTGTCAACAATACCCTTCACATACATAGAAACTTCGGGATCTTCGATCAAGGGCAATTGCGAGCGAATGAGCACTTCAAACTTGCGTCCCATTTCTTTTTCATCTTTGATACCAAAATCAAAGAGAGCGTGTGCCGGAGTGAGCAAAACTTGAGTTAAGCAAATGACGCAAAGCATACATATGGCAGTAAATTTTTGAATTTTTTTTACCATATGTACTGTGCGTTCTATTTTTAAATTACATGTTGGTGTGAGAATATGACTCATAGCACCTCCATAAATTGATTACATGACATCCCAAACCGCACCTTGCGGCGTATCACGTAAAGTAACGCCAAGATCTGCAATGTTGTCACGAAGAGTATCGGAAGCGGCAAAATCTTTGTTATTACGTGCTTCTTGACGTTCAAGAATAAGTTTTTCCACTTGAGGTATATCGATGCCTTGACGCTGTGCTTGTTGATTTCTCAGCTCTTGAAGGAAGAGAGTGGGATCTTTATGGAAAAGTCCGAGCACATTTGCCCAAGTATTCAAAGTATTTTGTAATTGCTGTAAAAAATCACACAATCCTTGGCTTGTTTTAAGGCTTTTGTCTTCCATGGCTCTGTTGGCAAGGCGTACAAGAGCAAATATATGCCCAAGGGCGGCGGCAAAATTGCAATCGTCATCCATGGCAATGTTAATATTTTCTTGAAGAGTATGTAACTCTTGCATATATTCATCAGGAAAAGGGCTATTTTTCCATTTTTGGCGAGTTAATGTTGTTTGTATATCTTCTAAGCATTGATAAATACGTTTGAGAGCTTTTTCAGCTTCAACCATGCTTTGATCGGAAAAATCAATGGGACTGCGATAATGCTTTCCAAGCAAGAAAAAGCGTAAAGTTTCGGGAAGGTATTGCTGTAAAATATCACGAATGGTTTTAAAATTTCCTAAGGATTTTGCCATTTTTTCGGCATTAATTTGTACAAAGCCATTGTGAACCCAATATTTTGCCATTTCCTTGCAGGTACAGGCTTCTGATTGGGCAATTTCATTTTCATGATGGGGGAAAATCAAATCTTGTCCGCCTCCATGAATATCCAAGGGTAAATATTTTTCGCTCATGGCAGAGCACTCAATATGCCAACCGGGACGCCCTTTGCCCCAAGGGCTTTCCCAAAAAGGCTCACCGGGTTTGGCACTTTTCCAGAGGGCAAAATCCAACGGGTCTTCTTTTTCTTCGCCAATACTCACTCGAGCTCCTGCCAGCAAATCGTCAAGGCTGCGTCCGGAAAGTTTTCCATAGGGAGGGTAGGCACGCACACGAAAATAAACATCGCCGCTAGGTGTGGCATAGGCTTTATCGCTATCTATGAGTCGCTGACAAAGAGCCTGCATTTCGGCAATATAATCGGTGGCACAAGGTTCTTCATCGGCACGCAAAACACCGAGTTTGTCCATATCCTCATGAAAAGCTTGTATAAAGGTGCTGGCAATTTCACGCCAATCACGTCCTTCTTTGTTTGCACGATTGATGATTTTATCGTCAACATCTGTGAAATTACGTACAAAATGCACTTGCAGACCTTGATGACGAAAATAGCGTACCAGTACATCAAAGACCAATGCCGAACGCGCATGTCCAATATGGCAATAATCATAAGATGTTATGCCGCAAACATAGATATTAACTTTACCTTCATGAACGGGGACAAAGGTTTCTTTTTTTCTGCTTAACGTATTGTAAAGTAACATGAATTCTCCAAGTAAAAGGCGATATTATTAGTGAAAATGAAAGGGTGGCATCTAGACTTTGGAAAACATATCAATGCGTTTACTGTGTCTGCCGCCTTCAAAAGGTGTAGTCAGGAAGATATCGACAAGTTCAAGGGCAAGTCCACTGCCGAGCACTCTTTCGCCAAGACAAAGCACGTTGGCATCATTGTGCTGCCTAGTGGCACGGGTTTGAAACTCATTGGCGCAGAGGGCGGCACGAATATACGCATAGCGATTGGCCATAATGGACATACCAACGCCGGTTCCACAAATGAGAATACCTCGACTTTCAGGAGAATTTTCCATGGCTTTACAAAGTTCTTGTGCAAAAAGGGGATAATCGCAACTGTTTGTGTCGTGCGTACCATGGTCTTGAACTGTATAACCCAAAGCTATAAGATGTTCTTTTACAATATTTTTTAAAACAAAACCGGCATGGTCTGAAGCTACATGTAATGGAATGGACATGAAAATTTACCTTTTTAATTATTTCTTTCCCAAATCTTCCAAAGGCGAAATGGGAGTGTTACGAGGTAAGATAAGTTTGAGTTTGACACCTGTAAAGGTCTTTACGTCATTTTCTCTTTCTTTTATTACCAACAACGCTCTTTGTTTACTGCCGGCATGACTGATAATAATTCTAAAGGGTAGATTTTGTTTGTCTTTATAATTAAATTCCATATTCCAATCATCGGCTTTTTCCGATTGCCAATAAAGAGGTAAGCCTTGAGCATCGAGTACCAAGGTACCGGCAAAGGCATTGTCCATAAGTGTATACGCTTCGGCATCTTTTGGGAACTCGGAAAGCATATCGTGAGGAATATTTGTGTCTGCCAATTTTATGTTTTCCATGTGTGCTTCACCAAAAACATTGGCATTATGACCGTTAATTAAGAGGGTTAAATGTGCTAAGCCAAGAGGCATGGGAACACCCACGCTAAACAAAGGTTTTTCCGCTCCCACATATCTATAAGCTCTTTTTTCTTGGGGCATAAAAATAACAAATTGTTTTGGACCTTCATAAATTTTTGCGCCGGTTATACCAACGCCTGCGCTCAAATCAAGACGTATTTCCTTTTCATCATTACCCCATAAAAGTCCGTTGGCTCTTTCGGTATTGCCTTTTTTCCCATAGCGCAAAGCTAACTGAGTACGGAAAGGAAGCATGGGTTTTTGACCGGATTCAAGATATTTTTCCCAAATTATTTCGCTCACACTTTTTTGAAGTTCTTCCTTTTCCACAGGTTTTTCGGGAATAACGGGAGCGGACGGGGCAGAAGGTGGCAAAACGCTTTTACTACAGGCACAAAGTGACAATAACAGCAACAGAAATATAAAATTTATGCAATATTTTTTTTGTATAAACATACTAACTCCTCACGTGATTGTTACTTAAAAAATTTTTTTCCGGTAAAGATTTTTTTCTGGGGGAAGGAAAAAATTAAACTCACGTAAATTTATTAAAGTTGTTGTAATTTTTGCTTTATACTGTCTGCATTTTCCGGTACAAATTCAAGAGCTTTGGTATAACCATGGCGTGCCTCTTCCTTTTTGCCAAGGGCAAGGGCAATTTCTGCATAATGTTCCCAAATTGCCGGATCATGTACGGGGCTTACAGCGATGGCTGCATTGATAACTTCCCAAGCTTCTTTATTTTTTCGTGATTTATACAATGCCCATGCCAAGGAGTCCAAAATAAAATTTGATTCCGGTGATAGTTCCACTGCTTTACGCAAAAGTTTAATGGCACGTTTCAAGTCTCGACTTTCTTCAGCTAAGGTATAACCCACATAATTTAATGCATAAAAATGATTGGGATCCTTTTTTATAATATCTTCCATGGCAGCAAATGCGGATTTTTTATCACCCAAACGATCAAGCAAAGATGCTCGTAAATAGGCGATTTCCACATTATTCGGCCATTTGGTTAAAATAATGTTTACATTATTTATGGCTTCATTATATTTGCCTTGACTTGCAAGAATACGTATTTCTGCCAGCCAAAACTCAGGGTCATCGGGAATGGAAAATTTTCCTTCACGTGACTCAAGCAAAGCCTCGTCAAGTTGCTGTAAATCCATCAACAATTGCAAACGCAAAAGCAATGCTCGAGGATAAGCTTTATTATCTTTTTGTATATTTGTAAGCCACTTATAAGCTTTTTTTAAATCTTTATCACGTTCATAAGCAATGGCTGCCAAATAAAAATAAAGCTCTTGAGGCGCATTTTCAATGCCCAAAAGAGCCAATAAAATAGGTTCGGCAATATCATTATAACCGGCATCCACAAATAAACTTGCCACTGTAACGCTCAGGCTTGGAGTCATGGGAAAGTTTTCAAAATATTTCAACGCTCTTTCCGGTTGTTTCAATCTGAGCGAGAGCATGATAAGGCGCACTGCCACTTCTGAACTTACACTATAACCCGTAAGCATTTTTTCATAAATATTAATGGCTTTTTCGAGTTTGTTTTGTTGTTCGTATAAAAAACCCAAGTCGTTAAGCGCATCTATGAAACTTGGTATTTTTTGAATACTTTGTTCCAAATATTGCATAGCTTTATCTTTGCGATTCATGCCTTGCAATGCTTTGGCATAATAATAATCCACGTGCCCGGTACGATCTTTGGGGTCAAGGGCAAGGATGATTTTTTCTGCTTCTAAATATTTTTTATCATTGATTAACAGTAAGGCAAGTTCAATTTTTCCGTCAATATTTTGTGGATTGTCGGCAATGAATTTTTCAATATGTTTAATGGCTTTTTCTGTAGCACCGATTTTTTGCAAAAGCTCGGCGTACAGCATGTGCAAAGAACTGCTTTTTGGGTATAATTTAATGCCCTTTTCAAGGAAAGTCACAAATTCTTTTGTTGTGGAACCCAGTGCAAAAATTCCTAAATCCATAAAGACAAATTGAGGAAGTTCATTTTTGAGTAGTTCTTTAAATGTAATGAAAACCCCATTAATATCTCTATGCAATAGGGCACGATTAAAGAGTAAGTAGGTGAAAATGGTTTTGGAATCAAGCTGATATTGTTTTTTCTGCGTAGTATTGCCGAGAGAGTTTTGTGAATGTTGTGCGCTTTGAACATCGGCAATGATGAGGAAATCTTGTTTTCTAAAAGAAATCTCCTGCGCAGCGCAACCGCAAAGCCCTACAAAGAGAAAGGTGCTTAGAACAAAGCCCGCAACAATACCGATTTTTAGCGCATTTTTCATATTAAGTATTTATCCATTCTTCTGAAAAATCTTTAATATCATTAGTCAAATGCTGGCGTAATTTTTCAAGTAGCCGAGCTTCCAATTGACGCACTCTTTCTCTGGTTACATTATACCGTTCACCTATTTCACGCAAGGTGGCAGGTTCATCGGACAATAATCTATTTTGTAGAATATAATTTTCCTTTTCATTTAACTTAGGAATAATGCTTTGTAAATGTTTTTGCACAAGTTTGGCAATTTCCGTGCTGGCAATGCTGTCTTCTACCCCCGGTTCAAGGGCAGGGAGAAAATCCATACGTGAAGCACCGCCCGTGGCATCGCTGACCTGCATATCAAGCGACATATCCGAAGCTCCGAGGCGTTGTTCCATCTCATGAATTTGTTCCACACTGACGCCAAGTTTCTCAGAGAGCATGGAGGCATCGGGATCAAATCCTTGTGAAATAAGCTTTTGGCGTTCTTTATTCAAATTAAAAAACAATTTTCTTTGCACTTGCGTGGTACCAATTTTGACCATACGCCAATTGTTCATTATGAACTTAAGAATATATGCCTTTATCCAAAAAGCAGCATAGTAAGAAAATTTTATGCCTTTATCGGGGTCAAATTTATTGACCGCTCGCATAAGTCCCACATTGCCTTCTTGAATAAGATCAAGCACATTTTGCATCCATCGACGTTGAAAGTCCATGGCAATTTTTACTACAAGCCGCAAGTGCGATGAAACAAGGCGAAAGGCAGCATCAGTATCGTTTTGGTTAATAACCCGATGGGCAAGCTCCTGTTCTTCTTCAGGTTTGAGCATGGGAAAACGGCTTACTTCCTTTAGGTAAAGATGCAAGTTGTCTCGACTATTGGCTATCCTTGGCACGGAGCTCTTGGTTGCATGTATTGAGAGTGCATCGTCATGATGCTCATCGTCCAAATGCGGTGAAAAATCTTCTAAATCTTCCATGTGCTCCGCATCATCATCGTCATCAAGATCAATAAGCGTATCATCCATGGATTCGTCCATATCATCTGAGCTTACGCCTTGCATATTTGCTGCGTTCGTAAGTGAAGAATCTGTAAGAGTTGTATCTTTTTCCGGTTCTGCTGATTTTGTTTTTTTTGTTTTAGGCTTTACAGGCGCTTCGGAAACCACGCTTAAATCTTCCTGTGTGTCTAAAATCTCAAACTCTACATTTTTTTTCTTGTCTCTTTTGGGGACAGAGGCATTTTTAGTAGTAGCTTTTAAATTTTTTTTCATATACTTTCTCGGTTGTTATGCTGTATGAGGAATGTGAAGACGCCGTGATAAAGGTAACAGTTTTTTTGATTGTCCTTTTAACTGATTTTGCGTAGAAAAAAGTGCAACAAGAGGCGAACAACTTTTTTGTAGCATGAAAGATATGCTTTGCACAATATTTATTCTTTGCCTTCTTGGAACGCTTTTAAGTATTTTTCGTGTTTATTGGCTTAAAAAGTATCAAAAACTCGTCTTTTAAGTCAATTTTTTAATGTTTTTTGTATTTTTTATTTTTTTATTGACAAGGGTAAAATAATTTTTATTTAAATAGAATAGGCTAAAATAATTTTTAACATTTGACTTTGAGGTTTTTGTACCATGAGAGATTTTTGTCAGGCTTTGCAGGAAGGACGATTTTTGCTTTTAGATGGAGCTATGGGTACCATGTTGCAAGCGGCAGGCTTGCCGGCGGGCATGAGCCCTGAAGAGTTTTGTCTTTCACGCCCTGACATTTTACGCGATATTCACAAAGCCTATGTGGATGCAGGGTCGGATATAATTTTAACCTGCTCCTTTGGTGGAAATTTGCTTAAAATGCCTAAAGGAATGGATGTTTTTAAGTATAATTCCACAGTTGCCAAGGTAGCTCGTTCTGTGGCAGACAATGCCGGCAGACCTGTTTTTGTGGCCGGGGACATGGGACCTACCGGATATTTTGCCCGTCCCTTGGGTGAGCTTGAGCCGCAAGCTTTGATCGAAGCTTATGCTGAGCAAGTACGAGGTCTTTTGCATGGCGGTGTAGATGTTTTTTTCATTGAAACACAATTTGATTTGGCAGAAGCACGCTGTGCGGTGGTTGCCATCAGAAGACAATGCAATTTACCCATAATGGTCTCCATGACCTTTGAAGACGGCGTAAGTCTTACCGGTTCAACGCCGGAGATTTTTGTGGAAACTATGCAAAATCTTGGGGTGGTGGCTTTAGGTACCAATTGCAGCGCAGGGCCGATGCAGATGGTACCGGTAGTAGAAGAACTACTTACTTATTCCAAATTGCCGATTATAGTGGAACCCAATGCCGGTCTGCCGGAACTCATAAATGGGGAAACGGTGTTTCGTCTTGATCCGGAAAATTTCGCTGAAGAAA
The DNA here is from genome assembly GCA_964369825.1 of uncultured Desulfovibrionaceae bacterium. Taxonomy (GTDB): domain Bacteria; phylum Desulfobacterota; class Desulfovibrionia; order Desulfovibrionales; family Desulfovibrionaceae; genus CAYJAD01. The sequence continues at coordinate 9,340 of CAYJHV010000016.1, forward strand.
CTGTACGTTTTGCCAAAGCCGGTGTACAGCTTTTGGGAGGCTGTTGTGGCACCACTCCGCAACATATTGCAGCTCTTAAGCGAGCCATTGGTGAAAGTGAATTACGTCGTCCTTCGGTGCGTATCAGTGCCGGCAGCATAGCTTTGACCACACGTTCACAAATTGTGCGCATAGGGGAAGAGTATCCTTTTACTGTCATTGGGGAACGCATTAATCCCACAGGCAAAAAACAGCTTATTTCCGAGTTGCAAGCGGGAGAATATGCTCTTGCCATGCGTTTTGCAGAAGAACAAATTGCTCAAGGCGTTCCCTTACTTGATGTGAATGTGGGCGCACCGATGGTGGATGAAGCCGTAAGCTTGCCGGAACTTGTTTTACGACTTACCGAACGCTTTGATACGCCACTTTCGTTGGATTCGTCGCATGTGGATGCGGTGAAAAATGCTTTGCCGTATTGCCCCGGGTCTGCCCTTGTCAATTCCATTAGCGGTGAACAAGGACGTATGGAGGCATTGGGACCATTATGCCGAGATTATGGCGCACCCTTTATTTTATTACCGCTCAAAGGACGAGATCTGCCTGTGCGTGCCACCGAGCGCATTGCCATTTTGGAAGAACTTTTGGAACAGGCTGATTCATTGGGTATTGCACGTAGCTTACTCATGGTGGATGTGCTTGCCCTTGCTGTATCTTCCAAAGGCGAAGCAGGGCGTCAATGTCTTGAAACCATTCGCTGGTGTGTGCGTGAAGGGCTGCCTACTACAATTGGTTTGTCTAATGTTTCGTTTGGCTTACCGGCACGAGAATTATTAAATGCCACATATTTGGCACTATGCGTCGGTGCAGGGCTCAGTTCTTGCATAGGTAATCCCGACAATGTGCGCCTTTGTGAAGTGCGTGATGCCAGCAATGTACTTTTAAACAAAGATAATGACGCCGCATATTTTATTTCTGCCTATACGGAGTGGAAAAATGGTTCTGTCACTATTTCAAATAAGGTGCAGGTAAACCAAGAACAAGCATATGAACACTATTCAATGCTTTTTGCGGCTGTTTTACTCGGGCAAAAAGATAAAGTAAAAGAACTTGTGCAAGCAGAACTTGATGAGGGTGTCGATCCCATGGAGCTTGTGCAAAAAACACTTATTCCGGCCATAACCGAGGTGGGATATAAGTATGAAAAACGTGAATATTTCTTGCCGCAACTTATTCGTGCAGCAGAAGCTATGCAAACAGCTTTTGCACATGTGAAGCCATTGCTTGAAAAAATGCGTGCTCAAGAAAAACGGCCGCTTATCGTGCTTGCCACAGTGGAAGGTGACATACACGATATAGGTAAAAATATTGTGGCATTACTTTTAGGAAATCACGGTTTTGATGTCATTGATGCCGGAAAAGATGTGAAAGCTGAAGATATTGTACGTTGTGCAGAAGAACATAATGCCGATATCATAGGACTTTCTGCACTTATGACTACTACCATGATCCGTATGGAAGATACCATTAACCTCGTTAAAAAACGTAAATTGCCCTTCAAAATTATGGTGGGGGGAGCCGTTGTCACCGAAGCTTTTGCCAATGCCATTGGGGCAGATGGCTACTCGGCCGATGCTGTGAGTGCTGTGCGTCTTGCTAAATCTTTATTATAATA
>CAYJHV010000016.1:11090-13024 GCA_964369825.1 uncultured Desulfovibrionaceae bacterium
ATGCAGGATATGATAATTCGTCGTGCGCATATGGGCGACGTTAAGGAAATTCATCTCTTGCTCATGGATGCAGCCAAGCAAGGGCTTTTGCTCCCGCGAGCGTTGAGCCATTTATACAGACACATTCGTGATTTTTATGTGGGGCAAACAGCAGACAATCGTGTTGTGGCATGTTGTGCATTGGCACCTACTTGGGAAAATCTCGCCGAAATATGTTCACTTGTGGTGCATACAGATATGCGTCAACAAGGGCTTGGGCGTAAAATAGTGGAACACTGTTTGGCTGATTGCGCAAAACTGCACATAAATAAAATATTTGCCTTAACTTACCAAGAGGTATTTTTCACAAAAATAGGGTTTAGCATTGTAGATAAAGATGTTTTACCTCAAAAAATCTGGGCAGACTGTGTGCATTGCCCCAAATATCCCGATTGTGACGAGACAGCCGTTATTCTGGATTTATAGAGGAAATTATGGAGATAAAAGAAATAAAGAAAACTATCAGTGCTGAGGAAATTGCTCAAAGAATCCAGTCTTTAGCCAAAGAAATAGACGCTGTATATGCTGATGAACCTTTAGTTGTGATAGGCGTTTTGAAAGGCGCAAGCATTTTTTTGGCCGATCTTGTTCGTGCTTTGAAAAATCCCAATGTGGAAATGGATTTTGTACGAGTTTGTAGCTACGGATACTCAGAGCACACTTCACATGCTGTCACCATGACTAAGGATACAGAGCTGGCTCTTGGGGGTAAACATGTGCTCATAGTGGAAGATATTGTGGATACAGGGCACAGTTTGCATTTTTTATATGATGTATTTAGTAAGCGAAATGTGAAGTCCTTGCGCACTGTGGTATTTTTGGATAAAAAAGAAAGACGAGAAATAAAGATAACGCCGGATTTCGTGGCTTTTAGCATTGAAAAAGGTTTTGTGGTGGGTTATGGTCTTGATTATGCAGAAAAATATCGTACCCTTCCGGATCTTTGCGTGATTATTTCCGAAGAATAATGCGCCAAATTGCTTTATTTTATCTTTTACGCAGGAGTTGAGTGTGGAAGTACAATGCCCTACATGTGAAAGCAGATTTCATCTTCCTGATTCTGTCGTACGCCCCAATGTGAAATTGCGTTGTTCAGTGTGTCAGAATGTTTTTAAATATACAGGTTCCGTACCTGATGCACCGCAAGAAAATGCATCTGCTGCCAATTTGGATGATTTTAGTATTGATAATGCTCCTACAACAGAAAAAACTAAAAAACCTAAGGGTAAGGCAGGAAAAGTCATCATAAGTTTATTGGTCTTGCTTATGTGTATTGGCGGTGGCGGAGCTGTATGGTGGTACATGTTTAAAGATCCGCAAAAGCCTGTGTCTTCCACGGCAGACATTTCCAAGAGTGTTGAACTTATGACCATGCGTGACGTACGTCAGTATTATGTTAAAAATGAAAAAATTGGTGATATTTTTGTGGTAGAAGGGAAGGTTGTCAATGAATTTCCGGAACCCAAAGAACTCATAGAAGTGGAAGCTGCCATTTACGCACCCAATAAAAGTGTGCTTGTGTCCAAAAAACAACTGGCAGGAACCGCTCTTTCCTTGTTTCAATTACAAGTGCTAGGTGAAGACGAATTGGAATCTTTTCTCCACAATGAAATTGAAATTCTTACCAAAAATACCAATGTACAAAAAGGCGGCGAAGTACCCTTTATGATGTTATTTTATAATCCTCCGCCGGAAGTGGCAGAATTTGGTGTGAAAGTATTTTCAGCCAAGGATGTGAAAAAAGATTAATAGTGTTTGGAGGGTGGAGAGTAGGTTATTTCGGTTAATAATATTTTCTGGGGGAAAACCTTTTGTGAACAAAAGGTTCTTCCCCCAGACCCGCATTGCTCTCGATTTGCGTAAAGCTCGCAAGCTCGCTAACGCAAACGCCTTCG
>CAYJHV010000017.1:0-12814 GCA_964369825.1 uncultured Desulfovibrionaceae bacterium
CCATGACCTATCCCGAACGCTCCATGCAATGGCATCCCCGCAATAAAAATATGGTGCTTGGCACCTTGCTTGAGGCCATCTATTATACTCAGGCCAGCACAGGACATTTGGACGAAAGACTTTTACAACATATTAACGATATTTTTGAGCATTGTACTGCTTGCGGACGTTGCTCTTCTGTTTGCCCCGTAAAAATACCATCGGGTGAAGTGGCGCTGACTTTGCGTTCGACCTTGGAATCCAAAGGGTTTGGCGGTCATCCCATAAAGTCAAGAGTTTTGAATTGGCTTTTAACCAAACCTGATTTACGCATTCCCAAAGCAGCAAAAATGGCATCTTTTGGTCAAAAAATGCAAAATAAATGCATGGATTGCATTCCTAAGGGCTGGACGAGTGCCTTTCAAAGCCCTTTATTGTCCGGTAAAGGAGCCAAAATCGGCTATACCAATCTTTATGAATCCTTAAAGCTACAAAAAGGGCATATTTTTGTACCTGATAGCTTTGCTCACTCTCAGACTTTACCGGACAATAGCGAAAATGTCATTGGAAATGCAGAGGGAAATTTGAAGCCTGCAGTCATATACTTCCCCGGCTGTGGCGGTGCTCTTTTTTATGACCGCATCTCTACCGCAGCACTGTTTCTCTTGCTCAAAGCCGGGCACAGCGTCATTATACCGCCAAAACATTTGTGCTGCGGCTATCCCTTACTCACTGCCGGTATGGAAAAATTGCACAGGCGCAATCGTGAGGCGGTACGCAAAATGATCACAGAGCTACATACCGAAGGAAAAGACGCCGGACTTGATGTTCAATATGTCGTCACTGCTTGTGGTACTTGTATTGAAAGCCTTGAATATGTAACACAAAGTTTACAATTGACTCATAAAGATGCCGTGCAACTTGCCCTTGAAAGCCTTGAAGCACAGCCTAACCTAGAAGGAGCCCCCAGACTGTACCACGAAGCGTGCCATACGGAATGGCCGGGGATGCATAAAGTAAAAGGACGTGCCAAGCTTTTGCAAACCTTAACCGAATTTACCGGAGCAAGTTTTCCAACGTCTCCGGGCTGTTGTGGTGAGTCCGGTATGGGCGCCATGACCGCACCGCATATTTACAATCGCTTACGTGAACGCAAAAAAAATAATATTGCTGACGCACTGGGCAATTATGCAGGTCCCGTATTGGTTTCTTGCCCTTCTTGCAAAGTGGGCATAGGACGCATCCTCGTGAATCTAAATATCAAAAGACCTGTTTTGCACGTTGCCGAGTGGCTTGCTCAGCACCTGCACGGTTCGCATTGGTTGAAAAATTTTAGAAAAAATGTCAACCTTACCAAAGGCAATGTGCGCAAAGTGAAAATTGAACAGCCAAAGTAATTATATTGACTGTAGCTATTTTATATACGTTGGAATATTGATAAAAACTTCTCGAGTAAAAGTAACAATTCTCTCCATAAGCCACGGCAAAGCTAGGAGCAAAGCGACAAACATGGAAACAACTTTGGGGATAAAAGTAAGCGTCATTTCTTGAATTTGTGTTGCAGCTTGAATGATACTTACCACAATCCCCACCGTAAGCCCAACGCCAAGCATGGGCAATGCCATCATGAGACACAATTCAATGGCTTGTCTGCCAAAGCCAATCACAAATTCAGGTGTCATAGCAAACCTCTACTCCGGGTTTCAATTTATAAATAGTATTGCTGTTATGCTTTATCAAAAGATTAATAACACTCTTCTACCTTTCATTAAAAATCTATAAAAGAAATGAATTAACCAATGATCCAACCAGCAAATTCCAACCGTCAACCATAACAAAAAGCAGTAATTTAAATGGCATAGATACCATCATAGGCGGTAGCATCATCATACCCATGGCAAGCAACACACTGGAAATAACCATATCCAGTACCAAAAATGGAATATAAATCAAAAACCCAATGGTAAATGCGGTTTTTAATTCACTAATAACATAGGCTGCCGCCAACATCATAGTTGGTACTTCATCCTTATTTTTAGGTGCTTCCATACGAGATATGGCGTAAAACACTGAAATATCCTTTTCTCTTGTATGCTTAAACATAAAAGTGCGTAAAGGTATTTGTGCTCGATCTAAAGCTACTCTATAATCTATAGTTTCAGTTAAATAGGGTTGCAAAGCGGTATCATTAATTTCTTTGCCCACAGGATACATTATTATTACAGTCATAAAAATCGCTAATGATGCAAGTATTTGTGTCGGGGGCAATTGCTGCACCCCCATAGCTTGGCGCAAAAAACTGAAAACAATAATTATGCGAGTAAAACTTGTAACCGTGAGCATGATTGCCGGTGCCACTGACAAAATTGTCAGTAAGAATAAAATTTCTAATAAAACAGCAACTTTATCCGGAGAAGAAGCTCCCCCTGATAAAGTCAGTGACATGGGAGGCATGGCCAGATCTTGGGCAGCAAAAATTAAACCGGGCGTCAGTAAGCTGACAACAAAGAATAAAAATGTATTAAGACAAGTTGGTGTAATAGATTTGTAAAGTTTACTTGGTAACTTGCATAGCTTGCGAATGGGTACGCATGTCATCAGAATCATCACTAACATCTGTATCATGTTGATCATTTTTGCGAACAGACACAGCAGCATCCTTATCTGATGCATCAAAAGTTGCTTTTTCCAAGTGAGCTTGAAAATCCAGGCTATCCTTTTCATACGTATCCTCAATTTCATGCAAAAGAGTAATTTGACTTTCAGTCACACCAAGCAAAAGCTTTTTATCCAGTACACGCACAACAGCAAGCCCTTTTTTCGGTCCAAGAGGCAACTGCGCTTCCAAGCGCAAACCATCATGCGGGAATGCTCCGGGTTTAGGAATAAAATTAAATCGCCCGTATTTTCGTAAAAGCCATACAACACCCCACAGTGCTGCTAAAAGTAAAAGTAACACACCAATGGATTGAAAATATCCTCCCCACGTAAATGCATTATCTGTGGGGAGATTTGGCGCAACTTTAACCTCAGCGTGGACTAACTCAGTATCACCCTTGGTAATATCTGAAAATTCAGCCTTTCCGTCAGATTTTTCCGTATTACTCAAAGTACTATTTGCTTTATCCACAAGTTTTTACCTTTGATACACAAAATAAAGCATTAGCCAAGCTGTTTCACTCTTTCCATGGGGCTAATAATATCAGTAAGTCGTACACCGAATTTTTCATTGATAACAACTGCTTCCCCACGAGCAACCAGTTTTCCATTGACAAAAACTTCTAAAGGCTCACCAGCCAACTTATTCAATTCAACCACAGATCCCTGACCAAGCTGTAAAAGTTCGTTGATAAGCAAGCGTGTTCGCCCAAGTTCAACAGAAACATCCAGCGGAATATCAAGAATAAAGTCAAGTTCACGCTTAGCACCGTCTACTGTCGGACGCTTGGCAATATCGGACATGTCCTTGAAAACAGCGTCACTTGCTTGTGAGCTTAATGATTTAGTCCACGATTTATGGCTCGACTTTTGCTCATCTTCTGCCAAAGCCTCTGCCCAACGAGACGCCAAATTAGCATCATCGGAATCAGCACTTGCGGAAGTTAAGTCGTCTGCCGGCGGCGGTTTGCCTGCTGTAGCCTGAGCAGTTTCAAATGGATCGCCTGCTCCTCCATCATCACCTTCCAATTGTTCGGCCCATGCAGCAGCAAGAGCGTCTTGGTCTTGTTCGTCACTCATAGTATTTCCTTGGCTTCAATACCCGTTTGCTCATTAACTAGCGATAAAGACAATTACTCCACAACAAATTCAGTAAAATAGACTCGCACAACATAGCTTCCGCCCAAAATCTGATTGAGCCTTGAAGCCACTTCTGCCTTAAGCAAAACTTTTCCTTCAGCTGAAGAAATATCAGCAAAAGTCTTTCCTGCCAAAAGCACAATGACTGCATCACGAATCTTAGGGCTTTGGCTTTTTATCAATGAAGCAACGTCTTTGCTTACTTCAACTTCCATGCCTAATTTGAGGTAGCGTTTACCCGTAGGATCAGAAAGATTCACTACGAAAGGAGGTAATGGAAGTACTTGCCCCGTTGAACGCGGCAAATTTGACTGCCTCTCAATCCTAGGATTTTCTTTAGTTCCTTCTTCATGATCTGAAGCAGATTTTGCTTCGGCATTTTCTCCTGTGGCTTCAGCATTTTCCGCCGTAGTTTCCGGCGAAGGTTCACGCAAATAAAACCACCAATAAGCTGCACCTCCACCGGCACCAAGTGTCATTATTAAAACCAGGAAGATAATTAAAAACTTCTTGAAGCCTGACTTTTTGGGCGGAGCTTCACCTTCCGGTAATGCCTTCTTGTCATCTGCCATGGTCTTCTCCTTTCAAAAAAATGACAAATTTTAGTTACGTAAAATCATTTGCATAAATCATACCATAAAAATAATTCATATAAACTATTTTTGCAAGCTTAAAAAATTTGTAAAGACAGAAGTGATGAATAAAAAATACGTATTTAAACATTAGGCATATTTTAAATCCCTAAGCACTTCTAGCTCCAAAAATATCTGTCCCGATTCGTACCAAGCTTGCGCCTTCAAGTATTGCAGCCTCTAAATCTCCTGACATCCCCATGGATAAATGAGGTAAATTTATACCAAAATATTGCGATAAATCTTCTTTTAAATTGCGTAAATGCGCAAAATATGGGCGCGCTGCCAAGCCTTGATCAAAAACAGGTGGCAAGCACATAAGTCCCTGCAACTCCAAGTAAGGACATTGTAAAATACTTTGCGTAAGATTTCTCAAATTCTTAACGTCAACGCCTGATTTTTGATCTTCACTGCCAATATTCACTTGAATTAAAATAGATTGCTTAATATTTAATTGCTGTGCATGTTTATTCAATAATAGTGCTAATTTTTCAGAATCCACAGAATGCAACAAAGCAAAACGCCCTACAATGTCTTTGGCTTTACGACTTTGAATATGCCCTACAAAATGCCAGTTAATTCTATGTAGTACATCATTAACTGATAATTCTTCTTGTTTTATTAATGCTTCTTGCACATAACTTTCGCCAAAATCCCATTGACCACACCGAGTTGCACACTGCACAGCTTGCGCCGTGTGAAACTTTGAAACAGCAACAAGTTTTACATCATCGTTTATAGAATCACGTTCAGCTAAGTCCATAGCCTTTTTTATTCGTTCTTGGATATTTTTAATTCCAATTTCAATATGTTGCATATCAAAACTCACAAACAATCTTATTCTGGCATCATTCCAAGATTTCGTAAAAAATCTACATCTTCAACCCAATTTTCACGAACTTTTACCCAAAGCTCCAAGTGTACTTTTCCTTCAAGAAGCTTAATTATATCTTTTCTTGCCTCACTGCCAATGGCTTTGATACTGGCACCGGATTTTCCTATAATCATAGCTTTGTGAGATGGTCTGGCAACATAAATTGCCGCATGAATTATCGTCTGACCCCGTTCAGTATCTTCATCCCAATTTTCAATGTCAACAGCTACAGAATAAGGAACCTCTTGTTTTAAATGCAAAAAAAGTTTTTCTCGCACAATTTCTGAAACCATAAAACGTAATGGTGCAGTGGAAAGCTGATCCTCAGGAAATTCAGCGTCTGCCTTGGGCAAAAACGAAATTATGAGTTCTTTCAATGCATCAAGACCATTTCTCTTTAATGCCGAAGCCGGAAAGATTGTAGCTTTTGGAAAAATTTCGTTCAACTGCGTTAACAAAGGTAACATTTTACTTTTGTCTGAAAATAAGTCAATCTTATTTACGACAATACAAACAGGTCGATCCTCATTAACCAAAGCATCATTGAGGGCTGCCAAGTCATTTTTCAAAAAATGTGGCTTGCGTATATACACATCAGCATCAAGAATGAGCATAATAGCATGTGCTTGCGCTAAACTTTGCCAAGCTGATTGCAGCATAGTTTTGTTAAGTCGCCCTTTTATTTGTGCCATACCGGGCGTATCCATAAAAACTATTTGAGCATTGGGCTCAGTCAAAATACCAACAATTTGATTACGTGTTGTTTGTGCACGAGGTGTAACAATGCTTATTTTTTGTCCTAAAAATGCATTTAATAATGTGGATTTCCCGGCATTGGGAGGTCCCATAAGGGCAACCCAGCCACATACATGCTCAGGGCTATTTTTTATACTCATATTTTATCTCATCATAATTTTATAATATTATACACTTTGTTTTAAAAGCTTTAATTCACGTTTTCTCACAAGAACAAAAACAATATATGCTCCCAGCAACTTACTTAAAGTCATTGAAACTACGGAGAAAGGAGTTGCAATCCCCACAAGAGTCAAGAAAATCAAACTGTCCAAAGGAGCACCTACAAGACTAGAAAATAATATTCTTTGTGAAAATGGTCTTTTTGTAAAAGTAAAGACAGCCCAATCAGCAAGTTCTCCCACGCCAAAAGCCAAAGCCGAAGCAAGAGCCAAAGCCGGTGTGGCAAAATACCAACTAAGGGCGCAACCAATTAACATGCACCATAAAATATTATGCCCAACTTGTTTTTGAGCGTAGTCACGCAACACAAAAGTAAATCCTACTGCAAGCGATATGGGAGGCCACATCTCTCCTCCCGGCAACGCAATAAGCGGAACATGAACAAAAGCCACATTAATGGCCAATATTAGTGCTATGTATACAATACAATGTATCATTTGAATACCGTAATAATTCCTTTAGTTTTAGTCCATAAAGCAAAAGTTGTAAGTTAAATCCTATCGCAAAGTGCGCTTTCCAAAAAAGTCTCCAAAGCCTCATCCATAAGTTGTATATATTCATTAATTTCAAAATCTTGATTGCACTGTCCACAGCGCAAAACCACCTTACGTCACGTCCTGACCGCAAGCAAGAATTCTCCACATCTTTTACAAACCATGCTTGTTTGGCATTGTCTTGAAAAATTATGTGTTCGTTGAAAAAAATTATTTTGTGTAGCGTTTCTATTTATAAATTTTACGGGCAAATTGACCTCCGGAAACATAAAACGTATTTTCCACAACAAATATAGCATGTTCATCAATGCCAAAAACTATATTCTCCAATTGCTTAATGTAAACATTACTTGTAACGGTCAGCAAAATTTCACGGTCAGATCCGGAATATCCTCCTTTGCCACGCAAATAAGTAACACCAAATCTTCGCAAAAGATTTATAGCTTCACAGATTTGATCACCATGGTCTGAGATTATAAATACCATTTTCCGATGACTAAAAACTCGCAAAGCATATTCCATTACTGTCGAGGTAATAAAAATCATAATAGTTGAAGCAATGACAATGTCAAAATCTAATTTTATGGCTGCAACTGCGAACACTATCAAATTAAAAAGAAATGAAAACGTACCGACAGACAAGTTCCACCTTTCACGAATGCCCACGGCAATAATATCTGTTCCTCCACTGCTTCCCAAGGATCTTAACATAATACCCGAACCGGCTCCAATTAAAACACCTGCAAACACAGCAGCATACAACTGATCATCCACCGGAACCGTGAAGTTTACAAAAGACCCCAGAACACTGACACAAAGAGAAGCATAAATGGAATAAAGCAAGAATATCCTTCCCACAAAAAACCAACCAAAAACGAAAATCGGTATACAAAGCACAAAATACCATATGGGAACTGTAAGAAAATCAGTATAATACCAACCCAGCATGGAAATACCCATTACCCCACCGGTCACGAACTGATGTGGCAAGGCTACAGCTTGAACACCTACGGCATAAAAGGCACTCCCGATAGTTAAGAGGAAAAGGTTCCACCAGACAGACTCTGCTAAACGTGGATTAAAAGTTCTTTTTAATGGCATATTTTCTCCAAATTATATTAAATTCCAAAGCATTCTGCTCGCTACACATAGCAAAAATAAAGCAAAAAATTTCTTAAGAGTTGGTACAGACACCTTATGCGCAAGTGCAGCTCCGTATGGTGCCGTAATAAAACTGGCCACGGCAAGCCCAAAAAATGCTAATAAATGCACATACCCAAAAGTAAATTCGGGTAAGTTCGGAGCTCCATAGCCACCAACTATATAGCCGAGAGTTCCGGCAAGTGCAATGGGAAAACCAATGGCCGACGAAGTTCCAACTGCAGTATGCAAAGGCACTCGACAGTAATTCATAAATGGTACGGACATGGTTCCGCCACCAATGCCCACAAAGCTTGAAATTAATCCAATAATTGTCCCCACAAAGCTTAGTCCGAACATACTTGGTAAACGTTCTTGATTTTCAGCCTCTTGTGTTGTTCCATTGCTTTTCTTTTTTTTACCAAAAAGCATATCAACTGCTACAAAGTATAAGAAAGCTACAAAAAATGATTTCAGATAAAAACTTGGTAAGTGCGAAGCCACAATGCCACCCACAAAGGTTCCAAGCAAAATTCCCGGGGTTATCGCTTTAAAAATGTCCCAACGTACAGCACCACGTGCATTGTGAGCTTTGGCACTTGCAATGGAGGTTACCATTATGCTTGCCAAAGAAGTACCTAAAGCAAGATGATACACATATTCAGGATTCACCTTAAGCAGTGGAAATAAAAATGATAATAAAGGCACTATGATAATACCACCGCCAACCCCCAACAAACCGGCAAATATTCCTGCAATGGCGCCACCGCCCAAAAAACACAAAAGAGCAACTAACATATTCTTCCTATTGTAATGGTTGATTGTTCCTAAGAGGATGATTGCTTGGCATAAATCCTAGCAAAAAACTTTTTAAATAGCGCAACATTTGTTGATGTAAGCTTGTATTATCAAGGGCATAATTAAGACTTGGGCAAACTAAAATCTTACAATTTTCATGCCAAAAAATATTACCTTCAACAGATTTTGTTGATAACCCGGCAGATTTTGCTGAATGAGTTCCAAAGAAAACTAAACCCCTTGGTTTGAGTAGTTTAATTCCAAGCCAAAATGCTTCACTGTTTGCTACAATTTGAGTTGAATCCGGTAAGCCTATCGGCCAGAACGAATAAGCATTAGCAGGCTGTTTTAAATCCTGAGTAATAATATTAATTAGAAGTTTACGCCTATTCATGTCCACCTGACCATAAAGATCGTAACCAAGCTCCCAATAACTAAAAAGAACGGGGGTTGCAACAGTATTTTTTAATCGTAACTGCCATGGTTTTGGTAAATTTTGTTCTGAAAAAACAACATCATGTGTCGTAGTCGTTTTTATTTCTGTTGAAGTAATTTTTTGTTCTTTTTGAGTACTTTTTAATTGATGCCACTGATTAACAGATGAATTTCCTTGATTTAAAGGCTTGTCTTGTGGTTTAACAACAGATACATTTTTTTGAGGAGCAGGACTTAAGCGATGTTCTTTGCATAAAGAATAAGCGTCCTCAACCGGATTTTCTGCCAGTAAAAAATCAAGCCCTTGTTGCTGCCATGATAAAAAAAGAGGGTTTATATTTGCATAAGCCATGTACATAGCCTCCAAGCCACATCAAACTTTGAAAGAGTTGGCCAAATTTCCTCACGTCCATTTTTATCGGCAACATACATAGCATTGGTGCTTGTGGCAAAGCCGGAATCCTCGGCACATAAATTATTCCCGGCCAGCAAATCAGTATTTTTTTGTTGCAATTTATACCGCACCGCATTTTGCATATGTGTATGTATTTGTTCAATGTCTTTACTATGAGCAGTTTCGGCAGCAAATCCTAAAATTCTTTGGTGAGGATGTTTGTCTTTAGCTAAAGTAAGCAAAATATCTTTGTTAGCAGAAAATTCAATACAAAGCCCGGCGTGAGCAGTTGATTTTTTAAACTTATTTGCATAGCCATTTTCATGAGGCTTTGGTCTATAATCAGCAACGGCAGCAGTAAAAATTCCCATGTCTATTTTATTTTCAACATTATACCAAATATCTGAGGCAGTGTTAAACATTTCTTCTGCACTTTCAACGTCATACCTTTGCATATGAGGATGAGATGGGAAATATCCGGCATTTTCTGTTATTGGTCCACAAACAGCATGAACATGTGCCCCTCGTAACCAAGCAGAAATGGCGAGCGCAGTTCCCATGGTACCGGTAGAAGGATTTGACCAAAAACGTACCGCATCCCACTTTTCACGAGTTGGTCCAAGAGTAATAAGTACTTTTTTACCTTTCATATCCTGCTCGGTTAAAGCCTTTAACGACATTAACCATATATAACGTAAATCAGCCAACCTTCCCTGACCGGAGTCACCACAAGCTGTGCTTCCGCTATCAGGATGAATTACGATGACGCCACGGTCTTGCAATATCTTAATATTTTGCTGCGTTGCCTTATTATTCCACATGCGTGGGTTCATTGAGGGCGCAACAATCAAAGTTCCATCAAATGCTAACGCTTGGCAAGCAAGCATACTATCTGCGTTGCCGTGCGCCAAGTGCGCAAGAGTGCTTGCTGATGCCGGTGCAATAACCATAACATGGCAATTTTGTCCCGGCTCTAAATGTCCAAAAATCTGTTCGTCATTCCACATACTTGTATAAATAGGATGTGCACCTAAAGCTTCAAAGCTTAGAGGAGTAACAAAACGTTGACATGAATCTGTAAGTGTAGTGCTGACATGAATGCCAGTTTTTTTCCACCAGCGAACAAGATCTAAAGCTCTGAAAGCAGCAATGGACCCACAAACACCAAGATGCAAACTTTTGCCATAAACATGGCTATGTGCGTCCAAAACATAGGGTACGTCGTACAAAACTCAAACCTCTTTAAGCATAAATTGCCATTTATTTAAACAAAAACAAAGTTCTCTTAAAAATTAAAATTACTGTAGCAATTTGTTATTGTCAGTCCTACCTCAATAGCCTATAAGGACAGGAGTTGACAAGGTATTAGTTGCGAACTACCCACTCAGCTACTTTTATCGTGTACAATAACTATTTAATTTTTAATCATTTAAGGTTTTCATATGTCAGAAAAAGATTTCCACCTTTCATCATATAAATTTGACTTACCTGAATCCCAGATAGCTCAATACCCTCCCGAACAAAGAGGACAATCGCGCCTTATGGTTTTACCAAGATATACAAAGCGTAACTCAATTCTTGATGTATGCCATGCACAATTTTCCGACTTAGGCTCATATTTACCTCAAAATCCACTTTTTATTGTTAACAACTCAAGAGTACTACAAGCCCGTCTTCTAGGTACTCGCCAAAGTGGCGGTAAAGTAGAATTTTTACTTCTAAGTCCGCTTCCCTTGGTTACTGCAGCCGCAAACCACACACCAAATAAAGAAGGTTGGTTTGAAGCTGAGGCTAAGGGTCTTGTTCGTGCCGGCGGCAGAGTCAAAGAAGGCGATGTTTTTCAATTTGGAGCAAACATTACTGTAAAAGTTCTTGAATCCGGCCCTTTTGGACAAAGACGTGTACTTCTTTCTTGGCAGGGAGACTTGGCAAGCGCTTTTGCCGTTACAGGGCATATTCCTTTACCTCCTTATATTAAACGCAGTGATGATGACGAAGATCAAAGCCGATACCAAACAATTTTTGCTAAAAGTAATAAAATTGGATCTGTGGCAGCACCTACGGCAGGTTTGCATTTTACTGAAGAAATGCAAGCGAGCCTTGCTGCTTCCGGAGTTTCATGGTCAGAAGTTACACTTTATGTAGGTTATGGAACCTTTAGCCCTGTACGTGCCGAAGACATAAGAACGCATCGTATGCACAGGGAGTATATCGAAGTTTCTGAAGATACCGTACTTGCCATTACCAAGGCCAAAGAAGAAGGAAGACCGGTAATTGCTGTGGGAACCACCAGCGTTCGTGCTCTTGAAGGAGTTATGGAACTGTGTGGAAAGTTACAGCCATTTACAGGTTGGACTGACATATTTCTTTACCCCGGAAGACCTTTCAAAGTTGTTGATGGTATCATTACAAATTTTCACTTACCTGAATCCTCCTTGCTCATGATGATTTCAGCCTTTACAGGTCGCCGGCGACTTTTAGACGCTTATGCTTGTGCTGTGGAACGTGGCTACAGATTTTTTTCCTATGGTGATGCAATGTTAATTTGTTAACTTGTTGATTTTTAAATTTTACTGAATTGGCATGTGTTTTTCTTTAGGAGCATGAGCCTCAGGAATGACTGCCATGCACTCCAACATATATACTCTCTGCGCCAATGACTTTAGATTATTGTAGAAGACTTCAAAGAAGGCTGTGTTTTCATCTTTATTTTTTGCGCTAATCTGTTGCAATGCACTTGCTAAATTTTCCAAATCATTACTTAACATAATTTTCTCCTCTTCAATGAAAATGTAATTTTTTATTTATTCTCCCCTTCGTAAAGAAGGTAATTAATAATTTCATTTTGTCAACAAAAATTTAAAAATAATTTAAAATTTTATTTTTAAATTATTTATTGACTTAATCATGAGAGTGTATATATTTAATTTATGAAAACACAAATTAATGCTTCATCAATCTTAGATAAATTACTGCAAGTTCTTGACTTTTCGAAAGATGTACAACTTGCAGAATATTTGGGTGTTAGTGCACAAGCTATCTATCAAGCTCGCAAAAAGAACAAAGTACCTGATGGTTGGCTCATTCGTGCTGCGTACATGGGAGGAGTTTCCATTGATAAATTATTAGGTCTTTCACCGTTGGTCACACATAACTACGATACTCAAGCATCTATCCAACAAGTGACCGAAGCTAAGCCTATAATACCATGCACTAACCAAGAGACTTTAACTTTGCTGGAAGAATTTTGTACGGTTCCGGTAGTTGCTGCAAAACTTTCTGCCGGCGGTGG
>CAYJHV010000018.1:0-12718 GCA_964369825.1 uncultured Desulfovibrionaceae bacterium
CGCCTTCGGCGCCCGTTGGGTCGGACTTTTGCTAGCGCCAAAAAGTTTTCCCCTCTCCTGCAAAAAAAAGATGAGTAAAACAATAAAATATTTTTAATTAAATGCCACCGAGATACGCTTCCCGGACTTCAGGGCTGGTAAGCAGAGCTTGTGCGCTGTCTTCTTTGACAATGCGTCCATTTTCCATAACATAGCCTCGGTGAGCAATGCGCAAGGCTTGGTTGGCGTTTTGCTCCACCAAAAAGACAGTCACTCCGGTGGAATTGACTTGTTCAATAATGGAAAAAATTTGCCTAATAATAATGGGTGCCAAGCCAAGGGATGGTTCATCCAGTAGCAGCAATCTTGGTCTGCCCATAAGTGCTCGTGATATGGCAAGCATTTGTTGTTCACCGCCGGAAAGAGTACCGCCGCTTTGCTTGCGCCTTTCGGCTAAAATGGGAAATAGCGAGAAGACATATTCTTGATCACGAGCAATTTCGGCTTTGTCACGGCGTAAAAATGCTCCAAGATCAATATTTTCCTGTACCGTGAGGTCGGGAAAAATCAATCTGCCTTCGGGCACTTGATTTACTCCAAGCCTTACGATTTCGTGTGGCTTTAAGGTGTGTATGGGCTGATCCTCAAAAAGAATTTCACCGCTACGTACTGAATTGATTCCACAGATGGACATGAGCGTGGTACTTTTACCGGCTCCGTTAGCACCGATGAGCGTAACAATTTCCCCTTGCTTGATGGTCAAATTTACATCACGTAAGGCTTGAATGTTACCATAAAAAGTATTTACATTTTTTAATTTAAGCATGGGCGTCCTCACCAAGATAAGCTCTGATAACATCGGGGTTTTGGCGAATTTCTTCCGGAGTTCCGGCGGCAATACGTGAACCATATTCCATAACATAAATACGATCTGACATGGACATAACCATATTCATATCGTGCTCAATGAGCAAAATCGAGAGCTTAAATTGTTTACGTATTTGCTGTACCAAATCTTCAAGTTCCAAGGTTTCGTTGGGATTCATACCGGCAGCCGGTTCATCTAACAGGAGTAACCTTGGTTCGGTTGCCATGGCTCTGGCAATTTCCAAACGACGTTGCGCTCCATAGGATAAATTCTTGGCTTTTTCTTCGTAGACTTCATGAAGATTCAGTGAACGCAAAAGTTCATAGCTATAATCCACCGTAGCTTGCTCTTCTTGTCTTGTACCTTTATCACGCAAAATGGCACCCAAGATACCGGCTTTTGTGCGACAATGGCGACCAATCATCACATTTTCAAGCACAGTCATTTCTTGCAACAAGCGAATATTTTGAAAAGTACGAGCCATGCCGAGAGTAGTTATGGTATGGGCTTTAAGTCCATTGAGGTGATGCTTTTTTCCATCTTCGGTATGCAAATAAACATCGCCTTCGCTGGGTACGTAAATACCGGTAATGCAATTAAAGAATGTAGTTTTACCGGCTCCGTTGGGGCCGATAAGTGCCACAATTTCACCTTGATGAATGGTAATATCCACATCATTTAAGGCTCGTAAGCCTCCGAAATTACGTGAAAGTGAACTAACTTCTAAGACGGGCTTCATTTATTGCTCCCTTTTTACGGTGTAGCGGCGTTGTTCTCCGGTCACAAGACCTTGTGGGCGGAAAATCATCATTAAAACCATGACCGCACCAAAAATCAACATACGATACTCAGAAAAGGCTCGTAAGTATTCCGGAGCAAGCACCAAGATGAGCGCAGCTATGGTTACGCCGGTAATGGATCCCATACCGCCGAGCACCACCATGGATAAAATCATGGCAGATTCCATGAAAGTAAAACTGGCAGGATTGATAAAAGTGGTTTTTGCGGCAAAAATAACTCCGGCAAAGCCTGCCCAACAAGAAGCCAAGGCAAAGGCCGAAAGTTTAACCTTGGTAATGTCGATGCCCATGGCTTCGGCGGCAATTTCATCTTCTCGTAAGGCTTGCAAAGCCAGACCAACACGAGAATTTTTAATGCGAGAAATAACCAAAATGGTAATAATAACCGCTGCCAGCACTAAATAATAAATATAAGTGGTAGTTTGGGACAAATCCATTTTCATGTCAAAAAACGACGGTGCAGGAATGTTGGATACTCCGCGGGGTCCGCCGGTAATATCACTCCAATTCTGTAAGAAAAGACGGACAATTTCTCCAAAACCAAGGGTAACGATGGCCAAATAGTCACCACGTAAACGCAATACGGGAAAGCCCAGAGCAAAGCCGAAAAGCACTGCCACAAGTCCGCCAAGGGGTAAACATATCCAAAAGCCCATGCCGAAAAATTGATTCAACAAGGCATAGGTATAAGCACCAACGGCATAAAAAGCCACATATCCGAGCACTAACTGACCGGCAATACCCACCACAATATTCAGACCAAGTGCCAACATAACATAGAGCAAAGCGGAAATCATAATGTTAGTCTGATACATGGAGCTGACTATAGGCATAATTATAAGCCCTGCAAAAATGAGCAACGGCAATCCACGCTTTAGCAATATATTGTCAAAAAGTCCTTCGGTTTTTTGGCTAAAACCTTTGGGAATGGGAATAATGGGTAAACCAAGGGCTTTACGCTTAAAGCAAATATGCCAGATTACAGCTAAAACAAAAACACCAATACCCATAAAGGCTACGCGTTCATAGCGAATATTAACAATTTTTTCAAGGGCATTAATCTGTAGACCTACCAAGGGAAAAGTAAGAACCATAAACCAAATGGCCACCACTAAGGCTTTAACAAATGTATGCATATTTTCCCCCTATACCTTTTGAACTTTGGCTTTGCCAAGTATGCCGTCGGGGCGGAATATAAGAATAAGAATAAGGATTCCAAAGGCAATCATATCTTCATAATTGCCGGAAAAATATCCTGTGGCAAAACTTTCGCAAAGTCCAAGCACTATGCCGCCAAGCATGGCACCCGGTAAGGAACCGATACCACCAAGCACAGCCGCCGTAAAAGCTTTGATGCCTGCCAAAAATCCAATGGCAAAATTCACCTGCCCCATATGCGAGGCAATGAGCACGCCGCCAATGGCAGCCAAGGAAGAACCAATGATAAAGGTCAGGGAAATAATACGATCGGCATCAATACCCAGTAATAAAGCCATTTTACGGTTTTGTGCCGTGGCACGCATGGCCTTTCCAAGTGTTGTGTAGCTAATAAAGAGCGTTAAGGCTACCATGGCAATGGTACTCACCACCAAAATAATAAAATCACTGGAACCCATGATGTCCCATGCATATAAAAATTCCAAATCGGGGATAAGTCTTGGGAATGCCACAAAGTCTGAAGTTTGGGCTAAAATAACATAGTTTTGCAAAAAAATGGACATACCGATGGCAGAGATAAGCGGTGAAAGCCTAGGCGCTCCACGCAAGGGTTTGTAAGCCACTTTTTCTAAAGTATACCCATAGGATGCACACCAAAGAACTGCCACAAGCGCCGCAATAATTAAAATGGCAAGCGCAGGAAAACCCAGCATACCAAGGGCACTTGCCACCACAAAAGCGGTAAAGGCACCAATCATATAAATTTCACCGTGGGCAAAGTTGATAAGTTCAATGATACCATAGACAAGGGTGTAGCCTAGGGCGATGAGCGCATAAATACTGCCACGAGTAAGACCGCCAAAAAAAAGTTCGATAAAATACTGTATGTCCATGATAATCCTTCATGTTTTTTGCACAATGCAGGGATTGTCTTAGCTCTTGTCGGAAAATTATTAAAAAAATGCTCGTTTGCAAAGTTACAAACTTATTTTATAATACTTTACTATAATGAGAGCCAAAATCATTATGCAAGACCTTGAGCATACACCCAAGGTCTTGACGTATTAAAAAGAAATAAACCTAGTCTATGATAATTTTGCTGTCAGTTTCCACATATTTACCATCTTGTACTTGATACATGGAAAGACCAACACCAACGGGATCGCCATTGGCATCAAATTTAATAACACCGGCAGGAGTTTCAACGGTTTGTGTGCGCAAAACTTCCATAATTTTAGCAGGATCGGTGCTGCCGGCTTTTTCCACAGCATTTAAAAGAGCTTGAGCTGCAGCATAGCCTGTATAGAAGAAAGCACCTGGCTCAGATTTATACTTGGCAAGATGTTGCTCACGTGCTCTTTGATAAGAAGGTAACTTACTGGTATCACTGGTGGTAGAAGCGTACACACCTTCGGCATCTTTGCCGGCCATTTTAATGAAAGTATCATCTTTTACGCCGTCAGGAGCTATAAAGGGAACACGCACGCGATCACGCTTCATTTGTTGAACTAACTTGGAAGCTGTAGGATGGTATCCACCAAAAATAACTGCGTCCACTTTTTCTCTTTTAAGCTTTTTCACTGTGGCACCATAGTCCACAGCATCGGGATTCACAGCTTCAAAAAGAACAATTTCTCCCTTACCGGATTTTTCGATAAGCTCTTTGTTGGTTTCGGCATAACCTTTACCATATTCACCGTTATCATGAATAATAGCAATTTTTTTGGCTTTTAACTTGTCAGTTACAAAAATAGAAGAAAGACGAGCTTGCACATTGTCATTGGAAATAGTGCGGAAAAAATAAGGATAGTCGCCGCTGGTGGTTAAGCCGGGAGTAGTGGCAGATGGTGACATGGAAACAATTTTGGTACTGTTATAAATAGGTAAAGCGGCCTTGGTGGCACCGGAACAGATATGCCCTATAACTATATCCACTTTGTCGGAAACAAGCTTGGTGGCTGCATTGGTGGCAAGCTCAGGCTTGCATTGATCGTCTTGAGCCACGACCACAATTTGTTTACCCATAATACCACCCTTGGCATTGTATTCTTCTGCCACAAGGGTTGCCGCATTCAAGGTAGGAATACCATAAGAAGCAAGGTCACCGGTATGTGCGCCGGGCACGCCAAGCTTGATGACGTCAGCTGCCAATACAGGCGAGGCAAGCATTAAAAGGGATACACCGGCCATTAGCAAAGATTTACCTTTAAACATGAAAAAAACTCCGTAAAAAAATGTTGTACTCGCCTTGCACCAAATGTATGCCAAGGCTATCGCCAAAACCAAAAAAATGAAAAAATCTCATAGCTTACTTATAAGCTATTTACAAGGTTACTTTCTTAGCACAAGTGTGTTGTCTTTGTCAAATTTGTAATAAATAAGGCAAGTGCGAAATGAATTGCGCAGAGTCTTAATATATGTATTTCTCCAAAAAAAACACTTACTTTCCCCAAAGCATTTTCCATTCTTTAATTTTTTGCAAGGCATCTTCCGGTGTGAGCAAAGCCGGGTTGCAGTCTTTGAGGATTTGGATAAACGGATGTTCAGTTTCTTCTTTTTTTCCGATGGGTAGTTCGGGTGGAGGATCGTAGCCTTCTTTTGTGCTTTGTTTTGGAAGGTTTAGCCCGGGAAGAGTATTTTTGGTGGCTTGTGGTACTTGGGGTTTGGAATTCTGTCCTTTACTTTCGAGGTATTGCAGAATTTCACGAGCTCTTTGTACCACGGACATGGGAACGCCGGCAAGCTTTGCCACTTCCACGCCATAGCTTCGATCCGAAGGACCTGGGATGAGGCGATGAAGGAAGAGTACCTCGCCGCCGTGTTCGCAAATGGCTATATTCATGGTGAAAACTGTGGGTATTTGCGTTTCAAGACCGGTAAGTTCGTGATAATGGGTGGCAAAAAGGGTACGCATACTGCCTTGATGACGTTTACTTAGATCTTCAACAACAGCCCATGCAAGGGCAAGGCCATCGTAGGTGCTGGTACCACGTCCGATTTCGTCAAGAATAACAAGACTATTCTTGGTGGCTTGCCGTAAAATGCGTGCCGTTTCCATCATTTCCACCATAAATGTACTTTGACCGGCGGCTAAATTGTCCGATGCGCCCACTCGTGAGAAAATTTTATCCACGGGACTGAGTTTAGCTTGGCTTGCAGGTACATAGGATCCCATTTGTGCCAGCAGACAAATGAGTGCCGTTTGTCTGAGAACCGTAGATTTTCCGGACATATTTGGACCTGTGAGCAAGCACAGTCTGCGTTTTTGGTCAAGGGTTAGGTCATTGGCCACAAAATTTCCCGTACCGAGGATTTCTTCCACTATGGGATGTCGTCCTTCTTTAACAATCAATTCTTGTTCTTGGGTAAATTCAGGTGCTGTCCAGTGATATTGGCGAGCAATGTGCGCAAGTGATTGCCAATAATCAAGTTCTGCGAGGCAATGTGCCACAAAGAGAATGCGGCTGCGTTGTGCACTAATTTTTTCACGAAGCTCTTGGAAGAGGATGTGTTCAAGGCTTTTGCGCTTTTCGGCGGCATTGAGGATTTGTTCTTCAAGGTCTTTGAGTGCGGTGGTAGTAAAGCGTTCGGCATTGGCAAGGGTTTGGCGACGCATAAAATGTTCCGGAATATTCCCTTGCTGGGCACGAGACAATTCAAAATAATAGCCAAAAACTCTGTTAAAACCAAGTTTGAGTTTACTTAATCCGCTGGATTCTTGTTCCTCGGTAAGCATAGCTTGCAATTTTTGTTCACCGTGTTCGGCAAGGTCCATAAGCTTATCAAGTTCGGCATTGTAACCTTGTTTGAACAGACCGCCGTCGGTAATGAGGTTTGGCGGCGGATCCACCAAGGAAATATTTAAAAGTTCTGCTACATCTTCAAGACTGTCCCAATGTGCAAGTAATTTTGCAAGTCCTTTGGGAATGATTTTGTTTTGTTGCTCAGAAACTTCTTCGGAAGCTTTGGCAGAAAAAGCATTGAACACAGCAGGAAGATTGCCAAGGGAATTTCTTAACGTTATGTAGTCTTTAGGTAAAGCACGTTGTAAATGAATGCGTGTGGAGATGCGTTCAAGATCAAAAATACCTTTGAGGGCTTCACGTATTTGGCGACGAACTTCATGGTCGTAATAAAAATAGGATACAATTTCTTGGTGTTGTAAAATCAGAGCAACATCTCGCCAAGGATGACGCAGGCGATCTTCAAGTAAGCGACCGCCCATGGGGGTTAAGGTATGGTCAAGCACATACCAAAGGGTACCCCTGCCTTTTCGTCCGTTCAGGCGTTCAAATATTTCAAGGTTTCTTTCGGTTAATTCATCAATGAGTAAATGTTTTTGCAAATCAAGCGGGGTAAAGGCTTGTAAGTGGCGAATGTCGCATCTTTGCACTTGAGTAAGGTAGACGAGCAATGCACCGCAAGCCTTGGTCAATTCGGCTTTATTGCCAAGTCCAAGGGCTGCAAGTTCTTTAACTCCTTGCGCTTCCAAGAGTAAGCGAGTATTATTGACAAGGTCAAAATGGCTTCTTTCTGCCACACGAATGACCTGCATCCCATCGAGTAAAAGACCTGTGGGAACTTTTTCTGTATCGGGGATGAGCAATTCTCGAGGGCAGATTTTTTGCACCCATTGCCACAGTTCATTGCTTTTTAGGTCAAAAACGCCGGACCATTTTCCGGTGGAGGTATCCACAAAAGCCAATGCACCGCTTGCCTTAGAGGAAGTTTTGTTTTCGTTTTTTATATACAAGGCAGCCAAAAAGTTATTACTTTTGGCTGTAAGGTTGTCATCGTCTATGACGGTACCGGGGGTATGCACTTGAGATACTTCTCTTGCCACAAGACCTTTGCTGTTTTTGGGGTCTCCCACTTGTTCGCACACAGCCACGTGATACCCTTTGCCAATCAATTGATTTAAATAGCTTGTGACCGAATGCCAAGGAACGCCGCACATGGGAACCGGTGCAGGGCTGTCCTTGTGGCGTGCGGTCAAGGTTATTTGCAATTCCTTAGCTGCTGTTACGGCATCTTCATAAAAAAGCTCGTAAAAATCTCCCATGCGATAGAACAGCAAACAATTTTTGTGTTCAGCTTTAATGCGCAAATATTGCTCCAGCATAGGAGTAAGCTTTTGAGGCTTTTTATCTTCTTGGTTATGAATATTGTTTTGATTTTCGGAGTTTTCAGAATCTGTGGATTCTATGGAATTTATGGAGGGTATTTGGGTTTTTGACATAGTATTTAAAAATGGTTTAAAAAGTGTGAGCTTTCGCCCACACTTTTTTGTAAAAAAAATTATGCGCCTTTATTTGGATCGGGGGCTTTAATGTCTTCGGGTTTTTTATCCGAAGCTTCTTCTACTTTTTCATCTTGTTGAACTTCTGCTTTTGCATCATGTTCTTTTTCATTGGGTACGTTTTTGTCCTCGGCGGTAATAGTAACGGTTTGCACAGCTTCTTGCGGAATAATGGGCAAAGCTTTTGCTTGATTGGCACGTAAAGTAGCCACTTCTTTTTCAAGACTGCGCACACGCCACGTAGCTTTCATAAGTCTTGCCGAAATGTTCATTTTATCCCAAATCAATGCCAAAACTGCAAGCAATGCTCCCACAAAAAAAGCTGCCAACACCAAGAAATAGAAAGGTAAGGGGATAGATTGCATGGGTTCTGTGAAAAATAAATTTAAATTGAGAGTCATGTCAGTGGACAAAACCGCTTGGTTTTGAAAGAAGAAAATCATACTGACAAAGAAGAACAGTACCAAAATTATCACTTTTAAATAGCGCATAAAAGACCTCCTCACGCTTTGGGAAATGATTGATTAAAAAAAGGTTTCAGTGCAAGGTAAGTGGCGTGAAGATGTTCCGGCACCATACGCACTTCATCCATAACTGCCATAAAGGATGAATCTCCGTTCCAACGTGGGACAAGATGAAAATGCAAATGTTCGCGTATGCCGGCACCTGCTGCTTCTCCAAGGTTTAATCCTATATTAATACCTTGGCAATGAAAGCGTGCTTGCAAAATACCGGTACATCGTTGCAAAAAATCCATCATTTCAGTGCTTTCCTCATTGGTTAGGAGGGTAAAATCCATAACATGTCTATACGGTGTTACCATAAGATGTCCATTGTTATAAGGAAATTTGTTCATTATTACAAAACAATGTTTTCCTCTATGCAATATCAGGCGCTCTTCGTCTTCATGTGTATGCTCGGGTAAGCAAAACACGCAAGCATCAGGTTTTGGTCCAAGAATATAGGACAAACGCCACGGCGCCCAAAGTACTTTCATGCAGAGAACTCCCTATGGTTTATGTACGACAAGCAAATTTATTTATTTTACCTTAAACAAGCAAGCCTAGGCAAGCATTAAAATCACAATGTACAAATTCTTTTTAACATATGAAATTTAGTCATTTTTTTTGACAAAGCTCTTTGAGCCAAGAAGGCAGTGCGCAAGGTTTGCCGTGGTCATTGACAACAGCATGTTCTGTGGAGCCTTCAGCCAAAATCTTACTCTTGTCTTCATTATATAATTCATATACAAAAACAATGGATGCTCGACCAAAGCTTGCAATACTCACATGAATATGCACAAGGTCATCGTATTTTGCCGGAGCACGATAGCGACATTTTGCTTCTCGCACGGGAAGGTAGATGCCCCTTGCTTCGATTTCTGCATAGCTCATACCGCATGTGCGTATAAATTCGCTGCGTGCTCGTTCAAATAAATGTAAGTATTCTGCATAATACAAAACTTTCATACTATCAGTTTCGCCATATGAGATACGATGCTTTAGCCAAGCATCGGGGCATTGAGAGTCTTGCATAATAATCCTTTGGAGTTAAGCTTTTATGAAATTTATTTTTGTTTTTCCAAAATACACCCGGATAAATTCTCTGCTGTGGCTTTTTTGTTGTATTTTTTTGATAGCCGCTTGCAATGCCGAACAAAAAAATTTCTCTTCAAAGCCAACCGACACTGAAAAAGCAGAAGAATTTGTGGCTCATTTAACACCAAGCAAACAAAATATGCGAACTTGGAATGAGCTTCGCCCCACTTTGCAAAAGAGCTTGCAATATGTCAAAGCAAAAAAACAAGATGCCTTTGCCATAAGGCGTAAAGGTCTGCGTTTAACATGGGGACAAATGCATCAAAGCCTTTCGGAATTATTGCAAATTTTACCCAAACTTGATGCAAATCCCAAACTTTTATTGACGCATTTTCGCTGGATAAAAATTTCTGAGGGCATAAAATATACCGGGTATTATGAACCCTTACTCATAGCCAGTCGCCATTATAAAAAAGGTTATCATCCTCTTTACAAACGCCCTCCCGAACTTTCTTATTATCGGAAAAATAGAAAAAAATATTATAGCCGTGAAATCATTGATACCAAAAAAGTTCTTGCCAAGCGAGGTCTTGAACTTGCGTGGGCAAAAAGCCTTGTGGACATTTATTATTTGCAAATTCAGGGTTCGGGAAAATTGCTTTATGAAGATGGTACCTTTGATTATGTAAATTATGCCGGTCAAAACGGGCATAAATATACAATTTCCGGCAAGACCATGAAGGACATGGGCTTAATTACCAAGGGTGACGTTTTGGAACAACGTAAGTGGTTTTTGGAAAATCCCACTCGCATTTCGGAAATTTTAAATACCAACCCAAGTTATGTTTTTTTTAGACTGGGAAAGGGCGGTGCTCGAGGTGCCATGGGACGAGTGCTTACCCCCCTTGCCAGCCTTGCCAGCGATCGAAGATTTATTCCTCTTGGTGCGGTGGTTGCCTATGGTCTTGAAATGCCGCATATTTTACTTGGTAAGGCTCCCATGCGAGGTCTTGCCAGCACTCAAGACGTTGGCGGTGCTATTAAGGGTAATCGCTGTGATATTTTCATGGGAGGCGGCCCCATTGCAGAATATAGCGCATCACTTTTGCATAATCACGGCATTGCGTGGGTTTTGATCAGTAAAAAAGCATTGCAAAAAAAACCTACCAAGAAAAAAATTG
Source organism: uncultured Desulfovibrionaceae bacterium (assembly GCA_964369825.1). Classification (GTDB taxonomy): domain Bacteria; phylum Desulfobacterota; class Desulfovibrionia; order Desulfovibrionales; family Desulfovibrionaceae; genus CAYJAD01. Next base: position 10,824 of record CAYJHV010000018.1, read on the forward strand.
TTTTACCGACAAAATCCAATAAAACATAAAGTTTTTTAATGTACTTTGCATGATTTAGTGTGTTAGTATGCGTATAAATTCAATTTAAAATATATTTAGAAAAAACTTGCCATACAGACAATCATAGTATAGTTTTACCATTACTATTTTCTATCACAATGTTTTTGTGGCGAACAGAGTCTTTTTTTCTATAATATACTCATTTGTCAAGGCAAGGAGTTTATGATGAGTTATCCCTATCCTTCTTCCAAAGAGTCTACACATTTTCAACCTGAAAAATTTATGGTTGCCGCAGTAAGTCTTAAGTCTTCTGCCACCAGTGAAATTGCTTTTTATGTTATAGGCATTGTCCTGCTTATCCTCCCCTTGGTGTTGTATTTTGTTGCAAGGAATAAAAAAATTTCCAAGGAAGAATGCTTTGACTTTACCCTCGATCGTGACGGTGTCATAAAACAGCTTTTACAAAAAGCCAGAGAAAATCATGTGCATTTTGATCTTGTGTGCACACGCCTTGGCATAAAACAACGTCACTTGCAGGCTTATCACGTCATTGATGATAAAGAAGAGGGTGAAATCATTAAATTCCTCGGTGACGATTATTTGCCGCCAAAAAATACACAAAGCGACGGCGAAAAAAAATGCCCTGATCCCATTCAGTATTCTTATATGATTTTACATGTGCCCGAAGGAAATGTTACCGCCGGTTGGGATGATGCCCCCATTGAGGTGTATTTTCAGCTTACTTCCAGAGGGCAGGGCACTTTGTATCACTTTGCCTCCTTTGTGCAGAAAATTTTCAGCATAGGCACAAAGAATTACCTTTTGATCATCTTCCCAAGCATCTTGAGTAATTCTCAAAGCAAGGAAGAAGTTCGCATCGAACCTTTACCGGAAAATATTGAAATTGCTTCCATTTGGATGTATCCTAAATTTAGCTATTTTCTCCCAAAACAAATGGCAGAACTGGGTGAGTCTATGGGTACCTTTACCCCCACCGGCGCAAGTGATTTTCGCATTGTTAATATCTCAGCCACGGGAACACGTTTACGTTTTGTGGCAGATGACTTGAAAAAACTGCCTTTTACCATAGAAAAGCATATGGAAGCGTGTTTATATCTTTCGGTGAAAACAAATCACGAACACTCACAGCGCATGACCCTTTGGCTTAAGTGTGAGTGCAAAGGGCTTGCCCCTTGTGCCGATGTACAATGTGTTGATGTGCGTTTTAATTTTACCAATTGGGAACAAATTACCGAGCAAAGTTCGGAAATTAATTGGAAAGTCGCCACTGATTATGAGCGAGTGCCGCCCATTTTGCATTGGATTATGACGTGTGCTTCTCCCAAGAAAAAGTGTTGACAGCGAGGATTCCTTCATAAATATATTATAAATACTTTATTTATAATATATTTATGAAGGATGTTTTTTTGCTTATATGGAAGAGGAAAACATTTGCAATTCAACCATAAAACATTTTGATTCAATTACTTTTGCACTCTTGTTTTATCCAAGTGGCAAATGCAGCCTCTGCCTCTGCAGGCAAGGCTATGATACATGGAGTTTTATAGCTATGCAATTGTAATACGGAGGTTTTCAACTCCGCAAAATTTTCTTGAGTGGTTTTGAAAATACAGGCGCATTCTTCGTGACGTTCAATTTTTCCTTGCCAATGGTACATGGAAAGCATGGGCGGAAAAATATTAGCACCTGCCGCTAAGCGATTTTCCAGCAAATGAGTGGCAATGCGCTCTGCTTCCGTAAAATCTTTGGTAGTTATGTATACGAGTAACATTTTACATCCTCTTATTGTTCTGTTCATACTATAAAAAGTTTGATTAATTGCCATTTATAGTAAATGAGTCTGCCCATATGGTCAAGAAAGTTTCAACCCTAAG
>CAYJHV010000019.1:0-10332 GCA_964369825.1 uncultured Desulfovibrionaceae bacterium
CATACTGACAAAACAAACAGATTTATTGCTGATTGTATGTATTTTAGTTGCCACCGGCCTGACGTGGTGCGTATGGTATTCTTTTTTAACAAAGAAAGTTTTAATTTGTATTTCTTGCTTTGTAGGTTTACTTATAACATTTTTTCTGGGATATCTTGCCTTTGCGGATGTGCTCTCACCTGCATTGATCAGTCAATAAATCTTAATATCTTTTTAATTTAAATCATGAGATTATTATCTTATGATTATACTCTCAAATCAAGCCATAAAATAGGACGTGTCATGTTTGACAAAAAAGAAAAATTTCTTATATTTCTCAGAAAATACTTTATGTTTTCCTTGGGACTTTCCTTGGTACTTTTCATGGCTTTGCTGGCAATTTTTGCACCGTTTATTACGCCCTATGATCCCAATGCCTTACACCTTGACGCCATCCTCTTGCCGCCCGGTGATGCGCATTTCTTAGGGACAGATCAACTTGGACGAGATGTTTTTTCAAGACTTTTATATGGTGGGCGCATTTCTTTATGGGTAGGTTTTGTGGCTGTGGGTATTGCCGTCAGCATTGGTTTGGTACTGGGTCTTATTTCAGGGTATTTTGGCGGCTATGTGGACGAAGGTATCATGCGCGGTGTGGATATTATGCTGTGCTTTCCCTCTTTTTTTCTTATTTTGGCGGTTATTGCCTTTTTGGAACCAAGCCTTACCAATATTATGATTGTTATTGGTTTTACTTCGTGGACGGGCGTAGCTCGCTTGGTACGTGCTGAAGCTTTAAGCTTGAAAGAGCGAGATTATGTGGCTGCGGCACGTTTGAGCGGTGCCGGCAATATGCGCATTATGTGCGTGCACATACTCCCCAATGCCATAAATCCTGTGCTTGTTTCGGCTACTCTTGGTATTGCCGGTGCCATCTTGGTGGAGTCTTCCCTCAGTTTTTTGGGACTTGGCGTACAACCGCCCACTGCCAGTTGGGGAAATATGCTGCTCCAAGGTAAAAATGTATTGGAAATTGCTCCTTGGCTTTCACTCTATCCCGGGCTTGCCATTTTAATCACCGTGCTTGGTTATAATTTACTTGGGGAAAGCCTTCGAGATATACTTGACCCACGCCTAAAAAGATAATAGAGAAAACCATGCTTGAATTTTTGCGTATACAAGACCTTGCTCTCATCGAAAAGATGGAGTTGGAATTTGCCCCCGGCATGAATGTGCTTACCGGTGAAACGGGTGCGGGCAAAAGCTTTATTTTAAAAGCCTTAAACTTTCTTTTGGGCGAAAAAATGAATGCCGAGATGATTCGTACCGGTCAGGACAAAGCCTTGGTGGAAGCCATCTTCATGTATAATAATGAAGAGCTTATTTTACGCCGTGAGCTTTTTGCTCAAAACGGTCGCTCGCGATTTTACATTAATAACAGCTTAAGTTCACAAGAAGCTGCCAAAGAATTGCACCCTCATTTGCTTGTACATACCAGCCAACACGCACAGCAAAAACTTTTACAAGCAAATTATCAAGCTAAACTCATTGAAGAGAATTTACCGAACACAAAATTATTGGACGAGCGCAATTCTCTTTTGCAAAAATTACATACGCTTGCCGAAAAGCGAAATGCCTTGCAAGAGCGTTACACAAAACTTGCCGAAAAGCGTGATCTTTTGGAAATGCAACAACAAGAAATTGATAAAGTTGCTCCCAAGGAAGGCGAAGAAGAAGAGCTTGAAAACATACGCTCGCAAGCCCGTCAAAGTTCCCAGCGAGTAGCAGATTATGCCGAAGCCATGAACATACTTTACGGAGATAATAGTTCGGGATTACGTGAACTTTTAGGCAGCTTTGAAAAAATTCTTGAGCGTATCCTCGAATATGACGATACCTTGCAAGCAGAGTTTGATGCCGTTTCGGCTTTGCGCCAAAGCATCCCCTCTTTGGAAAATCGCCTGCGTAAAGCACCGGAAGCCAATCCTGAAAATTCTGACCTTGATACCGATGCTCTTGAGTCTCGTCTTTATGCTTTGGCACAGCTCAAAAGAAAATTGCGCCGTTCTTTACCTGAAATTTTAGATTTGCGCACAGAAATTGATGCAAATTTATCATTCCTTGACTCTTGCGCTTTGGATATAGCCTTGTATGATAAGGAAGAAAAAGCTCTCTGCCAACAACTTCAAACGATACTTAAAGAACTCATTCCTTTGCGCCGGCAATGTGCGGAAGAATTTACCAAAAATCTTGAACAAGCTCTTGCCGGACTTGGCTTTTCCAAAGATGTGCGAGTCATAGCCGAATTTATGCCGCTCAAAATGTGGGGCAATATCACCGATGAAAAAGCTCGCCTGCTTTGGGCACCAAACCCGGGTCAAGCACCACAAGCTCTTGATAAAATTGCCTCCGGTGGTGAATTGTCACGCTTTTTGCTTGCGCTTGTTTCCTGTAAAGACAGTGAAGAAAATGTCACTTATATTTTTGACGAAGTGGATGCCGGTATAGGCGGTTTAACCTTAAATATGGTGGCAGAAAGACTAAAAAATTTGGCAAAAAAACGTCAAATGTTGCTCATTACCCACTGGCCGCAATTGGCAGCCCAAGGCAAAAAACATTTTTTCATTAAAAAACATGAAGAAGGCGGAAGAACCTTCAGTCTCTGCCAAGAACTTTCCCCAAAAGACAGACAAGCTGAGCTTGTGCGCATGGCCGGCGGTAGCAGTCATGAGCAAGGCTATTTACTTATGCCCAAATCCAAAAAATAATCATGTATACAAAATTTACCAGCTACGATGATGTCTGTGATTTTTTAGACAACTTAGGCCTCTTTCATATGGATCTTTCGCTGAAGCGCATGGAAAATGCTCTTCTTGCTTTGTCAGTAACAAAATTACCTTTTTTCACTATACAAGTGGTGGGTACCAATGGTAAAGGTTCCACATCAACCTTTTTGGAAGCTCTTGCTCGTGAACATGGTTTGCGCACAGGACTTTTCACTTCACCACATTTCGTTTCTCCCAAAGAACGCATCCTTATTCATGGCAAAGCATTGCCCGAAGAATTTTGGGCATCGCTGGCAACAAAAATTCATCAAGTTGCACCAAATTTGACCTATTTTGAATTTTTAACCATGCTTGCCCTGCTCGCTTTTGCAGAAAAAAATGTGGACATTGCCATTCTCGAAGCAGGTCTTGGCGGACATTACGACGCTACAAGTGCGTGTACTCGTAATGCCTTGTGCCTTACCCCCATCAGCATGGATCATGAAAGCGTGCTCGGCAATACTTTGCTTGCCATTGCCGAAGATAAAGCCAAAGCCATCGGAAAATATATGCCTGTTTTCATGGGAGAACAAGATCCGCAAGTTTCAGCCCATATTCAAGAAGTGTGTGCGCAGCAACAAGCCACTCTTCATAAAATACCTTCAGCCTCTTCTCTCCTTACAAATTCTTCTCTTGGTCTGCACGGAAAACATCAAAAAGAAAATGCAGCACTGGCTTTATGCGCATGGCAACACCTGGCAAAAGCACAGCAATGGCCATATGAAGAACATTGTATACAACAAGCTTTACGCAATGCCTTTATTCCCGGAAGATTGCAGCATATTCACTGTACAGAACAAAACTTACCGCCACATCTACTCTTGGACGGAGCACATAATGTGCAAGGCTTGCAAACTCTTATTGAATATGTGCAACAACTTCCCACAAAACCTTCTGCCATTATTTTTTCCTGCCTTGCCGATAAAGATCAACAAGGACTCTTAAATTTACTTAAAGTATTACTTGAAGTTTGCGAAAATTCCAAAGCTTGTCCTCTCTATCTTGTTGACATACAAAACAATAACAGAGCACTTTCTTTTCAAGAAAAGAACTCTTTTAAGCAAAACTTGGAAAAATCCGACGCAAAGGTTGTATGCATCCCTTCAATACATGAAGCCCTTGCTTTGACACAAAATTTTGTATTACAAAATCAATGCCAAAATTCACCGGTTTTGCTGTGCGGTTCGCTCTATTTACTTGGTGAATTTTTCTCTCAGTACCCTCAATACTTAAAAAAATGAGCTCATTATGAATAACCTTTTTCGCGCCCTCCCCTCCATGGATTCTTGCCTCTCAGCTCTGGAAAAAGAAGAATGTGCAGTCCCACGCCCTCTCCTGCGCCTTGCCGTGGAAGAATTTCTAAATGTCAAACGCTCAAATATAAAATCCGGCATAGAACAAAAAGCCGAAAATCTCACTCTTGACGCACTTTGGTCGGAGCTTTTACCGTATGTACGGCACAAAACAGCTCCACGCTTGCGCCGCACTCTCAATGGTACAGGTGTTGTCATTCACACCAACATGGGACGCTCGGTGCTTGCCGATGCCGCCGTTAAAGCCGTACACGAAGCCATCATTGGCTATAGCAATTTAGAATTAGATCTTGAAACTGGAGGTAGAGGTTCAAGGCAATCCTTGGTGGAAGAGCTCATCTGTACCGTTACCGGCGCAGAAGCGGCCATGGTAGTCAACAACAATGCCGCCGCCGTCTTGCTTACTTTGGATGCCCTGTGTAAAGGCGGAGAAGTTATCGTTTCTCGGGGGCAACTGGTAGAAATCGGCGGTTCCTTCCGCATTCCCGACGTTATGGAAAAAAGCGGCGCCATTTTACGAGAAGTGGGTACCACTAACCGCACCCATGCCAAGGATTACGTCAATGCCATCAATGAAAAAACCGTGGCACTTCTTAGGGTACACACCTCCAATTATCGCATTGTGGGCTTTCATAAAGATGTGGGACTGACAGAAATGGTGGAGCTTGGCACAAAATATGATCTCCCCGTTATTGAAGATCTCGGCAGCGGTTCTCTCCTTGATTTAAGTCACATAGGTTTGCCCGATGAACCTACGGTACAAGAAGTGGTGCGCAGCGGTGCGCATATAATCACTTTTTCCGGAGATAAAGTGCTTGGCGGACCTCAAGCAGGAATTATTGTGGGGCATAAAAAATATGTGGATATTATGCGCCAAAATCCCCTGCATCGAGCTTTGCGCTGTGATAAATGTACGCTGGCCGCTCTTGAAGCTACTTTACGCATTTATACCGAACCGGAAAAAGCGGCAAAACTCATCCCTACCCTACGTATGATCACTGCCACAAGCACCGAATTGCTCGCTCGTGCTCACGCCTTGACCGAAAAAATTACCTCCGCTCTTGGTAATAAAGTCCATATTCACATCAAAGATGATGTTTCCCGTGTGGGCGGTGGTTCTTTCCCCGAACGTGACCTTAAAACCAGCCTTGTTTGTATCAATATACCCACACTTTCAGCCACAGAACTCAAACAAAGATTGTTACGCACCGATCCCCCTCTCATCGGACGATTGGACGAAGATGCCTTTTGCCTTGATGTGCGTACTCTTGCAGAAGATGAAATAGATCAAGTTATTGCAGTGCTTTCCGCTGCCATCACAGGTCATTGTAATTTATAATTTTTTCCGGGGAAAACCTTTTGTGAACAAAAGATTTTCCCCAGACCGTGTTACTCTCGATTTGCGTAAAGCTCGCAAGCTCACTAACGCAAATGCCTTCGGCACCCTTTGGGGCGGCCTTTCCAAAAAACTTTCACACGCAATTTTTTATTTACTTCGCAAATAAAAAATTGCTTTAATAATTATCCTTTATACAGAATATAAGTTTAGTAATGTCAACTTAAAATACTATAAGAAATTATGAAGCTTTTTTTCGTAGAAAAAAAGCGAAAAGCGCGTTTTGAGGGGGGTGTGGGGGGAACATTTTTTCGCCAGCAAAACTTACCCCCACAAAAGAATTCTATCACATATTACTAATTTTTAGGTAAGAAATTTTGCAAATCTCTCGAGACGTTAAAAGTGGCCAATTCTGTGTTAGCAGCGGTAGCAAAGGGTGAGTCCGGATAATCCTTGGTAATAATTTCCAATAAACTTTTGGCTTTATTATTATTGCCAAGCTTACGTTGCAATCGAGCTTCACGATACCGCAAGCCGGGAAATTCCGGTGACTCTTTGTCCACAAATTCATTGTAACGTTCTACCCATTCCAAAGCTTCGGGAATGCGATTGGCAACTTCGGTAATATTCATAAGCGCATTCATGGCTGCTTTACGCAATGCGTCATTGGCATTTTGCGAACGCTCTTGCTTTAATTGGTCAAAAAGCTTTAATGTTTCAAGATAATAACTATAGGCCTCTTTTATATCTCTGCGCACCTCGGCATCTTTTGCAAGAAAATACATGGCGTAAGCTCTTTGATATATGGGAATATCCGCGGTTCTTTCCAATTTTTTCCACATGGCTAGGGCACGGTCTTGTAGCCCTAGATTTTGCGAAGAAATAGCCATAGTATAGTCAAGGTTATCACGCATGGATTTGCTCATTTCCCAATCTTTAACTATTTCGCCAAGGTCGAGGATGGCATTCCAATTTTTATTTTCAAGATATTTATTTAAGTACAAGCTAAAAGTTGAGTCACTGTATTTGGGATGTTTGGGAGTTTTGAGAAACTCCGTAAACAGTTCCATGGCTTTGGCATCTTCGCCACGTTCAATGTAGCCACGCCCAAGGGCATTACGTAAATCCGGATCGATGGGGCCATATCGCTCACGCACAATGGGGAAACCATTCCATAAGATGAGTACACGCCCAAAATTTTCTTCCAGCAAAGAGTTTTTCAGGTCTGCCATAAAGCCGCGCATAATGGTATCACGAGCCACTTCCACATCAATATTTTCAGGATATAAGTCTATGAAATCTGCTGCTGTTCCCATGGCATCGGTATACTGCTTATCCCACAATTGCCACAAAGCATACTTAAGTTTGGCAGTAATGCTTATTGCAAGATCGGGATATTTTTTTTGCAGTTCTTGATAAACTACTTGCGGCAAAGGTTCACCGGGATTTTCAAATACACCAAACATTTCAGGTCCATTGATGGGACTATCATACATCCCTTTTTCGGAGCGTCGTAAAAGAGCTAAGGCTGCCGCATCGGTATCCGGAAAGATCTGTAAAATTTCGCCAAAAACTTCCATTGCCGGTTGTAATTGATTTAATTCAAGGTATAAATCACCAATGCGCGCCAAAATATCCGAACTGTCCTTGGCTGTGGGCTGCAAATTGTACAAGAGCCAATATTTTTGCAAAGCCAAATCTTTGTTACCGGCTTTGTAGTCCAATTCGGCAAGGGATTCTAAATACTTTGGATCTTCAATGTAATGACGTGCCCAACGCTTATCTGCAAAGTCTGCATATACAAGAGCATCATCAAATTTTTTAAGACCGACAAGAGCTCGAACCAAAGCCATAGTAGACTGCTTAACTGCCGACGAATCAGGATATTCTTGCAAAATGGAGCGAAAATTTCCTTCTGCTTCAGTAAAAAGCTTTTTCTCAAGTTGGGCAATTCCCAGCTGATAAAAAGCGGTAGGCACATTGGAATCGTAAGGATAACGACGTCTTAAAGCTCTAAAATACCCTTCCGCTTCGGTCAAATTCCCTACATTCAGATTAGCAAGCCCAAGTCTGTACAAGGCATCCGGCGCACGGGAAGAGCGTAAATTGGCATTCAAAGCTTCTTCGGTGGCAGATATTATGGATTCAAAACCTTCTTCTGCTTTACCTTCATATAAGGCAGCAATGGCATCACTGCGATAATACAGAACTTGTTCTCGCATCTGCGGTGAGATATCATGCATACTGCGCAATTGTTCTAAAATGGGCAGTGCCTGACTGTATTTTGCATCACCTATCAATTTTACGGCTTGCTCAAACAGTTCTTCGGGAACAGGAGGTTTTGGCACTTCATTGCCCTCTTCATCCACATAGATGACAGGTCTTTGCGCTGTTTCGGGGGCAGCTTCAGGTGCTTTTTCAGGTTCGGGTTGAGTCGGTTCAGTTGTTTGGGGAGGAGTAACACTTTCCACCACAGACATATCTTTTGTCTGATCATTTACCGGAACTGCTTGCTCCGCCGCATTTTTCGATGTTCCGCCACTGACCGCAGGAACATCTGAAAGGTTTGTAGAAACTGCATCATCTTCCGGCCAATACTCAGGTCCTCGTTTATTCACAGAAGATTTTATTTCCTGCGGACTAACGACATTGCTTTGGCGTGCGTCATGCGTTTCAGATTTTATAGAATTACTTATAGCCTCTTGTGTGGAATTTTCTGCCGCAAAACCCGTATCGGGAATCCAAAGCAGTGACCCCATTATTACAAGCATCCATCGCGCCCAAGAAAGAAACCGTTTTACGGCAAAAGTTTTTTCTAACATAGGAAATAATATGCAACATTTATGCCACAGAAGTAATTTTAGACCTGACCTTTCTTTTTAAGTTTTTCAATGAGTGTAGTACGCTTTACTCCTAATATTTCAGCAGCTTGATTTTTAACTCCACCTGCTTGCGCCATGGCTTCATCAAGCAAGCGATCTTCAATACTTTCTAAAAACTCCTTAAGTCCCATATTATATTTTTTCAAATCTGATAATCGTGGCCACATAAAGGCTTGATTCTTTGAATGAACTACAGATGTACCATTTTCAGTGTCAGAAAAATGTTCTTGTATCTGTTGACTTGGGTGCGGTGACAATTCAACTGAAGGTAAACTTTCTTCCGCTGTTATTATGGGTGTTTCAAGCATTTCTGTCGTAAGAGGTGCCAAATCTTCAAGCGAACCCACCGAATCTAAGATTTTTTGAGGCAAATCCTCCACTTCTACCTGCGGTCCATCAGCTAAAATGCTCAGCCTTTCCATGAAATTTTCAAGTTCTCTAACATTTCCCGGCCATTGATAAGCCATTAAAATACTTGCTACAAGAGGAGAAAGAGACAAAATTTCTCTTTTCTTTTTTTGACAAAATTTTTGCAGAAAATGACGTACCAAGAGCAAAACATCGCCGGCTCTTTCACGTAAAGGAGGTAAATGAAGTGGAATAACGTTAAGCCTATAGTACAAATCCTCTCGAAATTTTCCCAGAGTAACTTCGCCTTCAAGGTCTCTGTTGGTGGCTGCCACAATGCGCACATCCACTTTTTTGACACCTGATCCCCCTACTCTTTCAATTTCTTTTTCTTGAAGAACACGTAATATCTTGACTTGTAAGCTTAAATCCATCTCCCCAATTTCATCTAGGAAAATTGTTCCGCCGTCCGCCATTTCAAACCTGCCAAGGCGAGTGCGAATGGCATGAGTAAAAGCACCCTTTTCATGCCCAAATAGTTCAGATTCTAATAATTCTCGGGGAATTGCACCGCAGTTTATAGGTACAAAAGGCTTGTCTGCACGTTCGCTGTAACTATGTAAAGCACGCACCAAAAGTTCCTTGCCTGTCCCGGATTCACCTGTGACAAGCACTGTACTATCAGAGGGCGCAACTTTCTTGAGCATACGAAATACTTGTGCAAGGCTACCACTTTGCCCTATTATGCCACATGTTTGCAAATCCATTATGTTCCTCTTGCTAGAGTTTGTCCCCGATAGTAGGTAACAAAAGCTACTTAGTCGACGCTGACAAACGCATTTCCATGCATTTTTCAGAAAGGCACGCCTACCGCACACTCTTCTCTGTCAATACACTGACAAGCAAAAAAAATCCAGTGGAATTATGAGGCTTTTATTTTTTGAGGCTTTTATTTTTTACGGTAAGTGATTTATTCCGGCTCACAGGTATTTTTTATCAATCGTTATGAAGTAGGTACATTAGCATATGATTTTAAATAAAAAAAGCCTCTTACCGCAAATAAGTACGAGGCTCAAACAAAAAATCAACTATAATAAACATTATAGAAAATTATGCTTCAAACTCTTGCATAGCCGTTAAGGTTTGCTCCAACACTTTACGCAATTCTTCAATGGCCGGCTCAATACCGCTGCCTTCTTTGATGGCTGTTTCAAGAACTTTTCCTGCTTCTGCCAAAGCTTCTGCACCAAGATTGGCAGCAGTACCTTTAACAGTATGTGCCTGCATTTGCGCATCCTCTATATTACCGGCTTCCACAGCTTCAGCAATTTTTGCTGGTGCGTCAGTCACACTATCTGCAAAACGTCCTAAAAGTTTTTTATATAACCCACGATTATTCACAACGCGAGCTACGCCATCTTGCCAATTTAAAATTTCAAATGCCATTGGGTGTCCTCCACATGCCTGCAATACATTATATAAATCAAATATTTAGAAATTATATGGGAGAGATAAGACTTTCCCCTTCCTTATGACCATGTACATTACACACTCGTAAAGCTTTTTGCAAGAGCAAAAACTTGAATAAAATATTTTAACAACAGTTTTTCCATTAATATAGCCACTTGAAAAACAATAATAATTTCAAT